>DOKO01000315.1:0-481 GCA_003510825.1 Stenotrophomonas sp. | reverse complement strand
TCTATTGCCCTGGCGCGCCGAACGGCGCAAGCAGCGCCAGCGCGAGTTCGGCGTCATGCTCGGCATGGCCGCGCTCGGTGGCCTGCTGCTGTCCCTGCTGATCTGGTTCTATTACGACATGCAGGTCAGCGGCCAGCAGGAGCGCAACGCTTACCTGCAGACCGAGATCGAGAAGGTCAAGAAGCAGAACGAGGAGATCAAGCGCCTCGACGAGCAGAAGAGCCGCCTGCTGGCGCGCAAGGCCGTCATCGAACAGCTGCAGGCCAAGCGTTCGCAGATGGTCCATCTGTTCGATGCGCTGGTCCGCACCATTCCCGATGGCGTGGTGCTGACCTCCCTGAAGCAGGACGGTGACATGCTCACCCTGGAAGGTCGCACCCAGTCCAATGCCCGCGTTTCGGCGTACATGCGCAACCTGGATGTCTCCGGCTGGATGACCAACCCGGAGCTGTCGATCATCGAAGCCAGCAACCCGGAGAAG
>DOKO01000453.1:1296-4043 GCA_003510825.1 Stenotrophomonas sp. | reverse complement strand
CGAGCACGGCTCGACTCTACAAAAAGCGGTCGAGCAAGCTCGACCCCTACCAGGGCGCCACAGCGGTCGAGCAAGCTCGACCCCTGCCAGAGCACCGGCACATCACCCCGCCGCCGTCGGCCGCACTACGATCTCGTTCACGTCCACGTCGCCCGGCTGCTCGATCGCAAACCGTACCGCGCGGCCAATCGCATCGGGCTGCAGGGCGATGGCGCGGTACTGCACCATGGCTTCTGCCGCGACCGGATCAGTGATGGTGTCAGCCAGCTCGCTTTCCACAACGCCCGGATGGATGCAGGTCACCCGCAGCTCGCGGTGCTCCTGGCGCAGGCCCTCGGAAATCGCACGCACCGCGTACTTGGTCGCGCAGTACACCGCCGCCGTCGGCACCACCGACAACGCACCGATCGAGGCGATGTTGATGATCTGCCCGTGGCCACGCGCCTGCATGTGCGGCAGCACGGCGGCGATGCCGTGCAGTACGCCGCGGATGTTGACGTCGATCATCCGGTCCCACTCGTCCACCTTCAGCGAGGCCATCGGCGAGAGCGGCATGACCCCGGCGTTGTTGACGATCACATCAATGCTGCCGAACTCCGCCAGCGCGGCGGCGGCGAAGGCGTCGACCTGCGCGCGCTGGGTCACGTCCAGCGCCTGCACCAGCACCTGCGCACCTTGCCCGCGCAGTTCGTCGGCCAGTGCCTGCAGGCGGTCCACACGGCGCGCGCCGAGCACCAGGCGTGCGCCGGGCTGGGCCAGTGCGCGGGCAATACCGGCGCCGATGCCGCTGGACGCACCGGTGATGAGGATGGTTCGGGAAAGGCTCATGGCAGGACTCCTTGGCGGATGGAAAGGGTCGGTCTGGACCCGGTGTCGCCACGGTAGATCGCCTGCGTTGTCGCGATAAGATGGCGATTGCCGATCACCCTGTTAAGAACTGCTAACCAATGTCCGTCGATCTCAATGCCCTTGCCGTGTTCCAGCGGGTGGCCGAGTGCCGCAGCTTCACCGGTGCGGCCGACCAGCTGGGCGTGACCCGGTCCGCAGTCAGCCAGACGATCAGCAAGCTGGAACAGGCGCTGGGCATCGCCCTGGTCCTGCGCACCACGCGCAGCGTCAACCTGACCGATGCGGGGCAGGCGCTGCTGTCGTCGGTGCGCCCGGCCCTGGCCGAACTGGATACCGCGCTGGAGGCCACCCAGCGCCGCCAGGCCGCCGTGTCCGGGCAGCTGCGGCTCGCCGTCTCTTCCATCGCCGAAGCCTTCCTCGCTGGGCCAATCCTGGCCAGCTTCGCGGCAAAGCACCCCGCGCTGCAGCTGGACATCACGGTGAGCGATGAGGAGTTCGACATCGTCGACGCAGGCTTCGATGCGGGCGTGCGCCTGGGTGAAGTCATCGCCCAGGACATGGTTGCCGTGCCCGTATCGGCGCGGCAACGGCAACTTGTGGTGTGCGCGCCGTCGTACCGCGATCAGCACACGCTGCCCACGCATCCGCGCGACCTGGCCGGGCATCGCTGCATCGGCTGGCGCAGTGCACCGGGCAAGGCGCCGTATCGCTGGGAATTCGAGGAGCGCGGCCGCGAGTTCAGCGTCGATGTGCAGCCGGAAATCACCAGCAACGACATGGGCGTGATGGTGCGCCTGGCGCTGGCCGGCGCGGGCATCGCCATCGGCATGGAAGAGACGTGGCGACCGTGGCTGCAGCGCGGTGAACTGGTGTCACTGCTGGAGCCGTATTGCCCGCGTTTCGCGGGCTTTTTCCTGTATTACCCGAGCCGTCGCCAGGCCGAGCCGAAGCTGCGCGCGCTGGTCGAGCACGTGCTCTCCGACCTGTAGAGTCGAACCATGCTCGACTGCTCCTGCTCTGGGTAGGTGCCGAGCGTTGCTCGGTACGCTCTTCCGCAGTTGTGGTTTTCAAGCAGTCGAGCATGGCTCGACTCTACAAAAGCAGTCGAGCAGTAGATCCACGCCATACGTGGATGCGTCGATCATGCCGCAGCAGTGACCTTCTCGAGGATGCGCTTGCCACTGCTTTCCAGCGCCGCGTCTTCCTTCTCCTGCTGCTGTCGTGCCAGCTTCGCCGCCGGGCACTGCGCCAGCATGTAGTTGGCGTCGAAGTTGAGCTTCTCCACCAGGAAATCGACGAAGGCACGCACCTTCGGCGAGACCAGGCGGCCGCCGGCAAACACCGCGTTGAAGTCCACTTCCGGCCCGGTCCAGCCGGCCAGCACGCGGCGCACCATGCCGGATTCGACGAACGGCTTGGCCATCACGTCGCCGGTCAGCAGCAGGCCTTCGCCACACACCAGCGCGCCGTTCAACGCCGACATGTCGTTGGCGGTCATCAGCGGCGTCACCGGGAAATCGCGCAGCTCGCCACCGTTCTCGCCCAGCTGCCAGGTGAAGCGCGGCGAATTGCCGGTGTGGTACGGCTTGCGCATGGCCAGGATGCGGTGGAACTGCAGTTCTTCCGGATGCAGCGGCTCGCCGTAGCGTTCGATGTAAGCCGGGCTGGCAAACACCTGCGTACGCAGGCTGCCGAGCTTGCGCGCCACCAGGTTGGAATCGGGCAGGGCACCCACGCGCAGCGCAAGATCGGCTTCGCCTGCAATCAGGTCCAGCTTCTCGTTGCCCAGGTGCATGTCCAGGCGGATTTCCGGGTACTGCGCATGGAACTGGCCCAGCAGCGGCGCGATCCAGGTGATGCCGATGGCGTAGGGCACGGTGAAGCGCAGCCAGCCACGC
>DOKO01000453.1:563-1064 GCA_003510825.1 Stenotrophomonas sp. | reverse complement strand
TTCGGTGAGGCCGAGGCGGCGCGTGGTCCGATGCAGCAGGCGCGCACCCAGGCGCGTTTCCAGCTCCTGCACTTTACGGCTGACCGTGGTCTTGGGCAGGCCGAGCGATTTGGCAGCGGCAATGAAGCTGCCTTGCTCGACCACCTTGACGAAGATCAGCGTCTCGTTGAGATCGTGGGACATGGTCGGGATCCTGGACGGCGGGGATGGGACAATCGTGACAGATCGATTGGACCGGGGACGGGATGATTATTCCCCTTAATCCGGACTAATCAAGTAAAGGTTTGAGGTCTATCGTGGCGCCATTCGTGAAATGGAGCTCGTCCCCCATGAGCCTGCGCAACATTCTTGACCACTTCCGGCGTGCCGGCCAGAACGCTCTGGACCAGGCCATGACCGTGGAAGCCCGCCCCAGTTCCTTGGTACACAAGGATTTCCGGGAGTTCACCGCGCCCGTCCGTAGCCAGCGCGGCAGTTCGATCCGTCTGGTCCCCCGTCAGG
>DOKO01000453.1:0-317 GCA_003510825.1 Stenotrophomonas sp. | reverse complement strand
GGCGACCGACTGCGTCGAATTGGGACTATCCCGGATTTGGGAGGAAATGTCCCGTGAATGGGATTCTGACGCCCGAAGTCCTGGTCCTTGGCGGCACCGGTGCCGTCGGCCAGGGCGTGGTCGGTGCCCTGCTGGAGGCCGGCAGTCCGGTCCTGGTGGTGGGGCGCGACCCGGGCCGACTGGCGGCGCTGCACGAGCTGTTTGCCGATGAGCCCGGCCTGCAGACGATGCTGGGTTCGCTCAGCGACGACGGCTCGGCACGGGTGCTGGCCGAACGCGTGGCGCAGCGTCCGCGCCCGCTGGCCGCCGTGGTCGCG
>DOKO01000090.1 GCA_003510825.1 Stenotrophomonas sp. | reverse complement strand
TAGACGATCAGGCGCACGCCGTTGCGGGCCACGGTCACCGGCACCGCATGGTCCGGATCGGTCAGCAGCAGCACGGTGGAGGTGCCACCGGTGGTGCTGATCACCTGCCCCATCAGGCCACCGGCATCGATCACCGCCTGCCCCACGTGCACGCCATCGCGGCTGCCGGCATCGAGCACCAGGCGCTGCTTGACCGGGTCCAGGTCGATATCGAGGATCGGCGCCAGCTGCACGTCCAGGCCACTGCGCTCGGCCACGTTCAGCAGTTCGCGCAGCTGGGCGTTGTCCAGCGCGGCGGTCTGCAGGCGGGTCAGGCGCGCATTGGCCAGCAGCAGCTGGTTGCGCAGTTCGCGGGTCTCGGCCACCAGCTGGCCATGGCTGGCCGCGTTGTCGCGCACCTGGTTGCTGAGCTTGCCGGGCAGGCCGGCCAGCGCCCACACCGGCTGCACCAGCGTGTCGGCCTGGGCGCGCACGCGCGCCAGCCAACCGGCCTGGTCGTCCAGCACGATCAGGATTATGGCCATGGCCAGGTAGGCGAGCAGTCGCAGCGGACTGGCGGCGTCACCGGATCGGGAGGCTACGGGAGGACCGGCGTAAGGCGGCACGGCAACAGTTCAACCAGCAAAGGGCGAAGGGGAAACACGGCGGCGCCCCACCAGTGCTGGCCCGCAGCAGCGGGCCACACCCCGGAAGGGCGCTGCAGGAACGACCAGGCGGCAGGCCTCAGTCCGGCGCAAAGAACTCGTTGCCGTGCATGTCGACCAGTTCCAGCGCACGACCGCCACCGCGGGCCACGCAGGTCAGCGGGTCGTCGGCCACCTGCACGTGCAGGCCGGTTTCCTCGGAGATCAGGCGGTCCAGGTCGCGCAGCAGGGCGCCACCACCGGTCAGCACGATGCCGCGCTCGGCGACGTCGGCGCACAGTTCCGGCGGGGTCTGCTCCAGGGCCAGCTTGACTGCGCTGACGATGCCCGACAGCGGCTCGTGCAGGGCCTCCAGCACTTCGTTGGAGCTGATCTTGATCATCTTCGGCACGCCCTCGGCGAGGTTCCGGCCGGAGATTTCCATCTCGATCACTTCCGCCTGCGGGTAGGCGCAGCCCAGCTCGACCTTGATGCGCTCGGCGGTGGCTTCACCGATCAGCATGCCGTGGTTGCGGCGCACGTAGTTGGTGATCGACTCGTCGAAGCGGTCGCCACCGATACGCACCGAGGCCGAATAGACGATGCCGTTCAGCGAGATCACCGCCACTTCGGTGGTGCCGCCACCGATGTCGATGACCATCGAACCGCGTGCCTCGGTGACCGGCATGCCGGCGCCGATCGCGGCGGCCATGGGCTCTTCGATCAGGAACACATCGCGGGCACCGGCTTCCTCGGCCGACTCACGGATGGCGCGGCGCTCGACCTGGGTCGAACCGGCCGGCACGCAGACCAGCACGCGCGGGCTCGGGCGCAGCACGCGGGACTTGTGCACCTTCTTGATGAAGTGCTTGAGCATCGCCTCGGTGTAGGTGAAGTCGGCGATGACGCCGTCCTTCATCGGGCGGATGGTGGTGATGTGACCCGGGGTACGGCCCAGCATCTGCTTGGCTTCGGCGCCTACGGCTGCCACCGAGCGGGTACCACCGATGGCACGGTCCTGGCGCACGGCCACGACCGACGGCTCGTTCAGAACGATACCCTGCCCACGCACGTAAATAAGGGTGTTGGCCGTGCCCAGGTCGATGGACAGGTCGTTGGAGAACATGCCACGGAGTTTCTTGAACATCTGAGGAAGGAGTCCTGAGGGGTGTCGTGCCCGCCGCGGGATGGCGAAAAAATGGGCAGAATTCGAGGCCGACAAGCCTAGCAACCCGCTCCCCGGCGAGCAAGGAAAAAACTAGCTGAACCCGCGTCTTCACAGGCTTTCGCCCGGATCGGCCATCACCCGGTTCTGGCCCTGAGCGGCACCAGCAGGTAACCTTTGCGCCGTCGGGCGCCCAAGGGCGCCATTTGCTTGCTGGCCGATGCCGGCTGGCCACCCCCAAAATTCACCGCATAGGCTTACATCGATGTCCGCTCTGATCTGTGGTTCTCTTGCCTTCGACACCATCATGGTGTTCCCGGACCAGTTCAAGAATCACATCCTCCCGGACAAGGTGCACATCCTGAACGTGTCCTTCCTGGTCCCGCGCATGCGTCGCGAACTGGGCGGCTGCGCCGGCAACATCGCCTACAACCTGAAGCTGCTGGGCGGCAGCCCGATCCCGATGGGCACCGTCGGCCAGGATTTCGCTCCGTACCGTGAGCACTTCGAGCGCATGGACATCGACCTCAGCCAGGTCCGCGTGCTGGAAGACATGTTCACCCCGCAGTGCTTCATCACCACCGACCACGACAACAACCAGATCACCGCGTTCCATCCGGGCGCGATGATGCGTTCGCACGAGAACCACGTGAAGGACGTGCCGGGCGTCACTTTCGGCATCGTCGCGCCGGACGGCCGTGACGGCATGATCCAGAACGCGGCCGAGTTCCTGGAATGCGGCATCCCCTTCATCTTCGACCCGGGCCAGGCGCTGCCGCTGTTCAACGGGCCGGAGCTGCGCGATTTCATCGAGCAGGCCGACTACGTGGTGGTCAACGACTACGAGTCCAACCTGCTGCAGGAACGCACCGGCTGGGACGAGAAGCAGATCGTGAGCCGGGTGAAGGCCTACATCACCACCCGTGGCCCGAAGGGCGCGGTCATCCACACCCCGGAAAAGAGCTACGACATCCCGCCGGCGCACGAGCGCCGCGTGGTCGACCCGACCGGCTGTGGCGACGCCTTCCGCGCCGGCCTGATCTACGGCATCGAGAAGGGCTACGACTGGCTGACCATCGGCCGCATGGCCAACCTGATGGGCGCGCTGAAGGTCGAGCATCCGGGCACGCAGAACCAGCGCTTCACGTTTGAAGAGTTCCACGACCAGTTCAAGCAGCAATTTGGCTACGCGCTCGGCGCGTAACCAAATTGCCCGCGCATCTCACCTTATCCCCGCGCCTTCGGCGCGCCCCCTTGAACAACAAGGGGGCTCTCCACCCGACGCGTTATCTGGAACTGCTCTGGTAGGTGTCGACC
>DOKO01000091.1 GCA_003510825.1 Stenotrophomonas sp. | reverse complement strand
GCGCAGCAGCTGGGTGGCGACCACCAGGGTGGCGCGCTCGTCACCGCTGAGGCCGGCCGTGCGCGGGGCGCTTTCCAGCAGGCGCATCAGGTCGCGGCTGGCGCGATGTTCCAGTTCGATGGTGCAGCGCCCGGTGCACTGGTGCCCGTCCTTTTCGATCGGGGTCACCGAGATCCGGTAGCGGGTGGAGGGGCTGGCCATGAGGGTGTGCTCGCCTGGGTCTGGAGGGATGTGCCCACCATAGGCAAGGCCGCGACCGGCGGCGACGGCCGGGGCTGCACGCAGTGTTCCACCCGGTCCGTTTCCGACACGGAAAAACCGGGCCACAGCCAATGCTGGTGCGGCTGTCGGCGAAGACGGTGCGGGCGCGGAAACGCTGTGTTGCGGTTTGCGCGGGATCGTGGCGCCGGCGCAAACAAAAACGGGACGGCCTGCGCCGTCCCGTCGGAAGATGCTGTCGAGCGCGCGCTTAGAGCGCAGCGTCCTTCAGCTTCTTCAGCGGGCGCACCTTCAGCTTGGTGGTGGCCGGCTTGGCAGCGAACCACTGCTCTTCCTTGGTGAACGGGTTGATGCCCTTGCGCTTCGGCTTGGCCGGCACGCTGACGGTGGAGATCTTCAGCAGGCCCGGCAGGGTGAAGGAGCCAGCGCCCTTCTTGTGCACCGAGGAAGCAACGGCGGTTTCAAGCGAGGCCAGCACCGCGCGCACGTCCTTGGCGACAACGCCGGACGCTTCCACGATGTGTGCAACCAGGCCCGACTTGGTCAGCACTTCCTTGATCGGCTTCGGAGCGGCCGGCTTGGCGGCAGCCTTCGTCGCGACTTTCTTCACTGCCTTTTTCGGGGCAGCCTTCTTAGCGGTCTTTGCCATGGTTTCCTGTTCCGTGAACGGTTGGTTGTGTGGTCGGCGCCGAACCCCGTCGGCAAGCGCAATGTAGGGCAACTCTCGAGCGCCGCCAATAGCCCGGAGCGCGGAAAGTGCATGTTTTTTCATATCCAGGCCGATTGAGTACATGTCCGGATGCAGGAAAACGGGGCCTGCGCTGCACTGCGCAATACGCGGTGCGGACAGCAGGAACTGCGCGAAACCGCTGAAAACAAGGGGAAAATTCGTTTCGCGCTGGCGAGGAAGTGTCCAGCGGGCTGGCCCGGGACAGCCGTATTGCCTGCGGCGGGGCGACGCAGGGCTAACGCGCATCGTGCGAGGGTGGCCGTTCATCACCGCCACGCAGGAGCAGCACATGGGAATCTCGCGACACGCCACCGCGCACTGGGAAGGGGACCTGAAGTCGGGCAAGGGCCAGTTGAACACGCCGCAGAGCGGTCTGCTGGACAAGACCCGCTACGGCTTCAACAGCCGTTTTGGCGACGAGAAAGGCACCAACCCGGAGGAGCTGATCGCCGCCGCGCACGCCGGCTGCTTCACCATGGCGCTGTCGGCCAAACTGGGTGACGCCGGGTTTACACCGACCTCGCTGGATACCGAAGCCAAGGTCGATCTGTCGATGGAAGGTGGCCCGCAGCTGTCGCAGATCCGGCTGAAGGTGAAGGCCGTGGTGCCGGGCATCGACGCCGCGCAGTTCCGCGCGATCGCCGACGACGCCAAGCAGAACTGCCCGGTGTCCAAGGCATTGAGCGCGGTGCCGATCAGCCTGGAAGCCGAGCTGGGCTGAGGGCGGTAGCGCCGGGCCATGCCCGGTGAGCGAAGCGGAAAGGAGCCGGGCATCGCCCGGCGTCCCACAGCAATCACCAATCGATCGTGCCGGCAATCACCGTCTGCACCTGTCCGCCGGACCACACCTCGCCGTCCTCATCCACGCGCAGGGTCAGCCGTGCATCGTGGCCGACCTCGCGTCCCTGGCTGACTTCATAGGGTTCGCGGCCGCGCGGCAGCACGCCACGCAGGTCCAGCCACGCGGCCAGCACCGCATTCGCCGCACCCGAGGCAGCATCCTCGAACCGGCGCCCGTTGCCGACGAAGGCGCGCACGGCCAGGTCGAAGCCCTCGCTGCCATCGCTGAAGGCGTAGGCGAACACGCCCATGCTGTCCGTGGATTCGGCCAGCGTGGCGACCGCGTCCCAGTCCGGCTGCAGTGCACGCAGCGCGGCTTCGTCGGCCACCTGCACCACCCACCAGCTGCGGCCGCCCTGCATGCGCGCCGGCGGCAATTCGCCCAGCGGCCAGCCCTGCAACGCGGCCTGCAGGCGCGGATCATCGGCCTGCACGGTTTCGGCCAGCTGCGCGCGCGGGGTGCGGATGGCGATGCGCTGTCCGGCGCCTTCGCCGATCACCTGCAGCGGCAGCAGGCCGGCGATGCCGTCCTGCACCAGCACGCCCTCCACCGGCGCGGCCAGGCCGGCCTGCAGCACCGCATGGGCGGTGCCGACGCTGGGGTGGCCGGCGAAGGGCACCTCCTTCTGCGGGCTGAACATGCGCAGCCGGTAGCTGCTGCCAGCGGTCTGCGGCGCGAGTACGAAGGTGGTTTCCGGCAGCCGGGTCCAGCGCGCGATGGCCTGCATGGCGGTGTCGTCCAGGCCCTCGGCATCGAGCACCACGGCCAGCGGATTGCCGGCGCCGGCGCGCGGCGAGAACACATCCAGTTGCAGGAAACGGCGTGCGGACATCAGGGGGAACTCCAGGAAATGGGGGAAATGGTAGCGCGGGGCCATGCCCCGCGAGCGCGCAGCGCGGTGTGGCTATGCCGCCGGGCGTGGCCCCGCGTTACCAGCGGAGCTGGCCGTCGATCACCGGCTGCACCTGGCCGCCGATCCACACCGTGCCTTCGGCATCGACGCGGACATGGACATGGCCGTCGCGGCCGACTTCGCGGCCCTGGCTG
>DOKO01000310.1:2796-3080 GCA_003510825.1 Stenotrophomonas sp. | reverse complement strand
CTGCCGCACCTGCCGCGGCGTTGCCCGCCAGCCCCCGTTCGACCCCCGCGGAGCCTGCACGATGAGTGACTTCCTGCGCTGGGCCGGCGACATGCTGCGCCGCTTCTTCAGCACCCTGGACTGGGTGCTGTGCCTGGCCCTCGGTGCGCTGATGGTGATCGGCCTGGCCACGCTGAAGAGCGCCGGCGGCGACAGCCTGGTGATGGCGCAGGGCGCGCGCTTCGTGGTCGGCCTGGCCGCCCTGTGGGGCATTTCGCGCGTGCCGATCCTGCGCATCCGCTCGG
>DOKO01000310.1:0-2583 GCA_003510825.1 Stenotrophomonas sp. | reverse complement strand
TCCCGCTGCTGGCGGTGTTCGTGCTGGGCACCGGCAAGTACGGCCGGCAGTGGCTGGACCTGAAGTTCTTCTACCTGCAGCCGGCCGAGCTGCTGAAGGTCAGCCTGCCGATGATGGTGGCCTGGTACCTGCACCGCATGCCGCTGCCGCCGCGCTTCAATACCGTGCTGGTGGCGATGGTCATCATCGGCGTGCCGACCGGCCTGGTGATGCTGCAGCCGGACTTCGGTACCGGCGTGCTGATCGCCGCCAGTGGCGTGTTCGTGCTGCTGCTGGCCGGCCTGCCGTGGTGGTGGGTGGGGCTGGGCGTGGGCGGCGTGGCCGCGGTCGCGCCGCTGGCCTGGTTCTGGCTGCTGCGGCCGTACCAGAAGGACCGCATCATGATGTTCCTCGACCCGGAGATGGACGCGCTGGGTGCGGGCTGGAACATCATCCAGTCGAAGATCGCGATCGGTTCGGGCGGCTTCGATGGCAAGGGCTGGGGCGAAGGCTCGCAGTCGCACCTGAACTTCATTCCCGAACAGACCACCGACTTCGCGTTCTCGGTGCTGAGCGAGGAATTCGGCTGGATGGGCGTGGCCCTGGTGCTGACCCTGTATCTGGTGGTGATCGGGCGCTGCCTGTGGATCGCCAGCCAGTCGCGCGATTCTTACTCGCGCCTGCTGGCCGGCGCCACCGGCCTGGCGTTCTTCGTCTACGTGCTGGTGAACGGCGGGATGATTTCCGGCCTGCTGCCGGTGGTGGGCGTGCCGATGCCGCTGATCAGCTACGGCGGCACCTCGGCGGTTTCGCTGCTGGCCGGCTTCGGCCTGGTGATGGCCGTGCGCAGCCACAACCCGGTGCACGGCGGCTACGGCTGATACCGGAATCGGGGTCGGATCCCTCCTCGCAGAGGAGGGCTCTGACCCCAGCGGCTGACCCGGCGGCATCGGAAAGCTTCGCGCAAGCGCCGCCCGCTACCCTGCCTGGGTGGAATGGAAACATGTATTCGGCATCTGCCGCGAGGCGGTGCGTACGATCGATCTGCCGCTGCTGCTTGCGTTGCTGCTGCTGATGGCAGCCGGCCTGGCCGTGCTGCACAGCGTGTCGGGCCCGGTCACCGGGCAGGCCGCGCGCTTTGCCGGTGGCCTGGTGGCGATGTGGCTGCTGTCGCGGGTGTCGCTGCTGCGCCTGCGCGCGTGGACCCCGGCCCTGTATGTGCTGTCGATGCTGCCGTTGATGGCGGTGTACGTGATCGGGACCGGCAAGTACGGCCAACGCTGGCTCAACCTGGGCGTGTTCTACCTGCAACCGTCCGAGCTGCTCAAACTCAGCCTGCCGCTGATGATGGCCTGGTACCTGCACCGCCAGCCGCTGCCGCCATCGCCACGCGCGGTGCTGACTGCCGCGGCGCTGATCGGCGTCCCCGCGGTGCTCATCCTGCTGCAGCCCAACCTGGGCACGGCCACCCTGGTGACGGCCAGCGGCGTGTTCGCGCTGCTGCTGGCCGGCCTGCACTGGGGCTGGGTGGTGGCCGGGCTGGCCAGCGTGGCGATGGCCGCGCCGCTGGCCTGGTTCGGCCTGCTGCGGCAGTACCAGAAGGATCGCGTACTGACCTTCCTCGACCCCGCCGCCGATCCGCTCGGCACCGGCTGGAACATCCTGCAGTCACGCATCGCCATTGGTTCGGGCGGGTGGGAAGGCCGCGGCTGGGGCAACGGCACGCAGGCCACCCTGGATTTCCTGCCCGAGTACACCACCGACTTCGCGTTCTCAGTGCTGAGCGAAGAGTTCGGCTGGATCGGCGTGGCGACGATGTTCGCGCTGTACCTGTTCGTGGTCGGGCGCTGCCTGTGGATTGCCGTGCACGCGCGCGACACGCATGCGCGGTTGCTGGCCGGCAGCCTGGGGCTGGCGTTCTTTGTCTATGTTCTGGTGAATGGCGGAATGATTTCCGGCCTGCTGCCGGTGGTGGGCATCCCGATGCCGCTGGTCAGCTACGGCGGCACCTCGGCCGTTTCGCTGCTGGCGGGGATCGGCCTGGTGATGGCAGTGCGCGTGCACAACCCGATACACGCTGGCTACGGCTGACCATGGAATCGGGGTCGGATCCCTCCTCGCAGAGGAGGGCTCTGACCCCATGGAGTGAAAAGCAGCCGAGCATGGGCTCGGCTCTACATCACAGCGCAGCCGCGCACGCCAGGCATCCCACCTCGGTCTCCCCGCCGACGAAGTTCCATAAAAAATGCATAGCAGTTCACACTTTGACGCAGCGTTGATCCGGATCAATGGACTTGTCGCAATCGGCCTGCACAATGGCGGCCCGTTCGGCACGGCGCGCCGTCTGTAGATGCAGCGCGAGGGGGCGTCGGGCGGGAAAGCAGTACTGGTCCAACGGATACAGGGAGCGCGGGGCACTGTCACTGGGGAGCGACAGCCGCGCGGGTATCGACAGGATCCGGTCGCCGGTTGCGCCTGCGGGGATGGGGGCGCAACCGGCAACCTCTGCCTGAATGGGGCAGGGTGATCACGACGCCTTCACATTTCCCGCTGAACGCGGGCAAATCGTTGTGATTCATGGTGTTAGGGGTTTTAATTCATCCA
>DOKO01000311.1:701-2783 GCA_003510825.1 Stenotrophomonas sp. | reverse complement strand
CGCGCCAGACTTCCTCGCGGGCAGTGGCGCCATAGTCCACGTCCTCCACCTGCGGCAGCAGCTTCAGCCCTTCCATCAGCTTGCGCTGCATGGCAAGGGTTTCCTGCATCAGGTCATCGGCGTTGAAGCCCAGCGGTCCTTTCATCAGTCGTTATTTCCGCGCAGTGGTGCGGCGTGCGGCGGGCTTCGCCGGCGTCTTCTTTGTTGCCGCCTTCTTGGCGGGCGGCTTGGGCGCAGCGGACTTCTTCGCCGGCGCGGCCTTCTTTGCGGGCTTGCGTGCGGCCGGCTTCACCCTGGCCGGCGCCGGCTGTGCCACCGGGTCGACCTTGGCGGTCCCGGCCAGCACGGCCACCTGCGCCTGCAGGCGGCGCAGGCTGCGCTCCAGCTCGGCGATGCGTCGGTGGGCGGCATCCATCTCGCTGCGCGTGGGCAGGCCGATGCGCTCGCTCACCTGCTCGACCTCGCGCTGCAGGCCGGCACGCAGGCGCATCTGTGCATTGCCCAGCGAGGCGTAGACCTGCTGGAACGCCTCGGACAGGGCGACCTTGGCGTAGGCCTCTTCGGCCACCTCGATCCACAGGTCGAACATCGCCCGCGCACTGGTCAGCTGGCTGCCCGGCTGTTCGTGCTCGGCCAGGCGCTTTTCGAACAGGTCGAAGGCCTCTTCCAGCGCCTGCTTGATCTGGTCCACGTAGGCGCGCGAATGCTGCTGGTACTCCTCCTGCGCGCGCAGCAGGGTCTGCCAGCGCGCCTGGTGCTCGCGGCCGGGGCCGAAGGCCGGGCTCTGCAGCCAGGGGCCGGCCTGCACCTGCCACTGCTGCAGCCACGCGGCGAACTCGGGCAGCGCGGCACCGGCCTGGGTGCTGCCGCGTGCGCCCTGCAGCATCCACTGCAGCATGCCGTCGCCCTGCCCCTGCACGGCTTCGCGCCAGGCCTGGGCCACGTCGGCACTGCTGGCATCGCGGCCGGCGAAGCGTGCGGCCACTTCCTGCATCGTGCCGTACCAGCTGCCAGCCTGCTCGCGGAAGCGGCGCAGCGCATCTTCCGGCGCGCCCTGCCCCTGTTCGGGCAGCAGCTGGCCCCACCAGTCGAACAGCCGCTGCCAGCTGCCCGGGTCATCGCCGGCCGGTGCCCCCGGCGTAGCGGCATGGCGCAGGGCATCGCCCCAGGCGCCGAAGTACTGGCGCGACAGATTCTCGAAATCGCTGCTGCCGGCGTCGTGGGCCGAGCTGGTCATCGCGGGCCTCCGCTGGGCTGGGTCATGGCTTGGGAATGTGCAGGGTCTTGCTGATCATCAGCGAGCCGGACAGGGCGAACAGCAGCACCATCGGGTGCAGCTGCCACGGGCCGAGCTGCCATTGGCCGAACCAGAGGTCGTGGCCGATGGCATCGGTGCCGGCGGCAATGGCCAGCACGATCACCAGCGCCAGGCTGGTCGGAATGGGCGTGCCCTCGAAGTACTTGACCTTGCCCTCGTCGCCGGACATCGCCTCGGCGGTGACGTTGTAGCGGGCCAGGCGGCTGACGCCGCAGCAGACGAAGTAGCTCAGCACCAGCCAATCCCAGCCGCCCTGCATGCCGCAGGCATAGGCCAGCGCTGCCGGGGCCACGCCGAAGGAGATCACATCCGACAGCGAATCAAGCTCGCGGCCCAGGGTGGAGCTGGACTTGCGCCAGCGCGCGATGCGGCCGTCGAGGGCATCGAAGATGAAGGCCAGCGGGATGAGCGCCATGCCGAACATCAGGTAGCCGCGCTCGCCGTCCTGCAGGAAGCGCATGGCGGCAAACACCGCCCCGGTGCCGCAGAAGGCGTTGGCCAGGGTGAACCAGTCCGCCAGTTGGAACTCACGCAGCATCGAGAAATGACGTTTCATGGGGTCTCACGGGGCATCAAGGCAGACAGGGTACCGCGAGCGCCGCCGCCGGTGACAGCGTTGGCATCGCCCGGCCTTCACCCGTCCGTCACCCCTCATCACCTGCGGTGAATTTTTCGCCACCCATCTTGACAGCCTAGCGGGGTGGAGCCTGTCGCCGCTTATCCACAAAGTTGCCCACGCGTAATCCACACCCCCTGTGGACAAC
>DOKO01000311.1:0-525 GCA_003510825.1 Stenotrophomonas sp. | reverse complement strand
TCCACACCCCCTGTGGACAACCTGGTCTCAGGGACTGCGACGCTGGCCATTTGCTGATCACCTCGACGCGGGGTTTTCCTACTTCCCAATCCATTGACCCGGCGCTATGGTCACCGGCGGACCCGCCGACGCCACGTCCGATTCCTTCTTCATGGACGTTGTCGATGCTGGACGCACGCACCCTGGCCGCGCAGTTGCGGCACCCCCACGGCGAGGCCGCATTGGCCGTGGGCGAATCGATGAACCGCAGCAACGGCGAGCTCAACCGCGCCGCCATCACCCTGCTGGCAGTGGCGCCGGGCGAACAGGTGCTGGAAATCGGACCGGGCAATGCGGCGTTCGCGCCCCTGCTGCTGCAGGCGGACGGCAGCCGCTACCTGGGCATCGAGCTGTCCACGGCGATGGTCGACGCCGGCAACCAGCATCTGGCCGGTGCCGGCCTGGCCGATCGCGCCGCCCTGCGCCACGGCGATGCCCACGCGCTGCCGGTGGCCGACGCCTCGGTGGACGCCGCACTGGCGGTCA
>DOKO01000435.1:5644-6065 GCA_003510825.1 Stenotrophomonas sp. | reverse complement strand
CCTGGCCGCCGAGGCCGGGCGCGAGGTCGGCGCGGTGCCCGGTTCGGTGCTGAACCCGCGTGCGGCCGGCTGCCATCGGCTGATCCGCGAGGGCGTGGCCCTGGTCGAACGCCCCGAAGATGTGCTGGAACTGCTGGCCCCTGCCCTGCGCCAGCAACTGCCCGGCTTGCAAAGCCGCCTGGCCACCCCCACTGAACAGGCATCGCCGGCAGACCTGCCGGACCGGTGGGCGAACGACCCTGACTACCAGAGCTTGTGGCGGGCACTGGACCACAACCCAAGCGGTATGGATTCATTGATCACGCGTTGTGGATTGACGGCGCCTGAGGTGTCCTCCATGCTGCTGGCCATGGAACTGGCGGGAATCGTGGTGTGCGTACACGGCCGCTACTGTCGAACTCCCTAGTTTCTTCACCTCCAC
>DOKO01000435.1:0-5414 GCA_003510825.1 Stenotrophomonas sp. | reverse complement strand
GGCAATGAAAGAGAGCATTCTTGACGTACTGTTGTACCTGTTTGAACACTATTTCAGCGAAGATGCGGACCTGATCCGTGACCGCGACTCGCTGCAGAATGGCCTGATCCAGGCCGGTTTCAGCCCTACCGAGATCAACAAGGCCTTCGACTGGCTCGATGCGCTGGCTGCCCAGCGGCCGAGCGTGGCGCAGGCCCGGGTCGACGGCCCCGTGCGCATTTTCCACGGCCCCGAGCTGGACAAGCTGGACGTGGAATGCCGCGGTTTCCTGCTGTATCTGGAACAGCACGGCATCCTCGATGCCGACCAGCGCGAGCTGGTGCTGGACCGTGCCATGGCCCTGGACCAGGACGAACTGGACCTGGACGACCTGAAGTGGGTCGTGCTGATGGTGCTTTTCAACCAGCCCGGCGCCGAGGCGGCGTATGCCTGGATGGAAACGCAGATGTTCATGGACGAGCCAGAACCCCTTCACTGACCGTACACTTGGGGACCAAGCGCATTCAGGAGCGTCCCCGTGAGTGAGTGGTTTCACGCCCAAGGCAACCGCCAGCAAGGCCCGTTGCCGGCGGAGCAGTTGATCGAGCTTTTCCGCAGCAACGAAATCACCCTGGACACCCTGGTCTGGCGCGACGGGCTGCCGCAATGGCAGCCCCTGCGCAGCGTGGTCGACGAACTGGGGCTGATCGTGCCGGCCGTCGATGCACCGGCCAGTGCGCCGCCACCGCCGGCGGCCCCGCAACCGCCCATCCTGCCGCCGGAAGCGCCTTACCACGCCAGCGCCAGCACCGCCTTGCCGCCCCCCAAGAAGGGCCTGTCCGGCTGCGCGCTGACCGCCATCATCGGCGGTGTCGCCCTGCTGGTCCTGGTGCCGATCCTGGCCATCCTGGCGGCGATCGCCCTGCCCACCTACAACAACTACGTGATCAAGTCCAAGGTCGCCGGTGCGATCACCGCCCTGCAGCCGCTGAAGGAGCAGGTGCAGCGCTTTGCCGACGACCAGGGCCGCTGCCCGGGTGCCAACGACGCCGGCTTCCCCGAAGCGGGCAGTTTCGCCAGCCAGGGCCTGTCGGCCGTGCATATCGGCCGCTTCAACAACGGCCATTGCGGCATCGAAGCGACCCTGGCCGTGCCCGGCAAGGAAATCGACGGCGACCTGCTGTGGCAGGAATACGACCGTGAGAGCGGCCGCTGGGAATGCACCGGCGAAAGCGACAACAAGTACCTGCCCGCGCAGTGCCACGGCTGAGCCGCCGGCCGCGCAGGCAGCCTGAAATCCAAGGATGACCCAACAGGGGAACGCAATGACTGAGTGGTATTTCGCCGAAGGACAGCAACGCCAGGGACCGTTCCCGGTCACCGAGATCCGCCAGCGCTTCCAGCGCGGGCAGCTGACCCTGGACACCCTGGTGTGGCGCGAGGGCATGGGCCAGTGGGCCGCCCTGCGCCAGGTCGTGGACGAACTGGGCCTGCAGACTCTGGCCGAAGCCAGCGACAGCAGCGCTGAGGGTGGCTTCGACCTGCGCGGCGACTATGCCGCCATCGACAACGGCACCGCCCCCCTGCCGGGCACCGGCGCACTCAGCAGCTCGCCCTACAGCGCCCCGGGCGCGGCCAGCGGCGACTACACCCAGGCCGTGCAGGGCGGCGAGGTGGTCTATGCCGGCTTCTGGAAGCGGTTTGCGGCCTACCTGATCGACTATTTCATCCTGCTGATCCCCAGCTGGATCATCGGCATGGTCCTCGGCGTGGGCATCGGCCTCGGCATGGGCGCGGCAGGCGGTGGCGATACGGCCACGGGCATCGCCGCGCAGCTGGTCAGCGGCCTGGCCGGCCTGGCCATCTCGATGGTGTACTACGCCTGGTTCCACGCCTCGGCCGGCGGCGCCACGCCGGGCAAGATGGCCGTCGGCATCAAGGTCGTGCGCGGCAACGGTGAGCGCCTGACCCTGGGCCGCAGCATCGGCCGCTACTTCGCCACGATCCTGAGCAGCATCATCCTGTGCATCGGCTACCTGATGGCGGCGTTCACCGACCGCAAGCAGGCCCTGCACGACATGGTCTGCGACACCATCGTGGTCGACCGCTGGGCCTTCACCGACCAGCCGCACCTGCAGCGGCGCGAGCTGGGCACGGTCACCGTCGTGATGCTGGTCATCGGCGGCCTGATGGTCCTGGGCGGCGTGATCATCTCCGTCATCGCGGTGGGCGTGATCGCCAACATGGCCAGCTGAGCCCGGCCGACGGCGCCGGCAGGCGGCCGTCATCACGCCCCGCCCCTTGACAGGGGCCGTCCGGGCGTGATTCCTCTAATAAGGAAACCTGAACGCCCGGCACACTACCGGGCGTTCAGTTTATGGATTTGCCCGTGGCCGCTTCACTAATGCGGCCGTTTGCTCCACCCTAGCGGCCCCTTCCCCCGGTCCGCCCACAGACCTTTCCCGACATGCCCAAGCACCTGCTCATCGTCGAATCGCCGGCCAAGGCCAAGACGATCAACAAATACCTCGGCAAGGACTACACCGTCCTGGCCTCGTATGGGCATGTGCGCGACCTGATCCCGAAGGAAGGCGCGGTCGACCCGGACAACGGGTTCGCCATGCATTACGACGTCATCGACAAGAACGAGAAGCACGTCGATGCCATCGCCAAGGCCGCCAAGGGCGCCGACGACATCCTGCTGGCGACCGACCCGGATCGCGAGGGTGAAGCGATCAGCTGGCATATCGCCGAGATCCTGAAGGAGCGTGGGCTGGTCAAGGACAAGCCGATGCAGCGCGTGGTCTTCACCGAGATCACCCCGCGCGCCATCAAGGAAGCCATCAACCAGCCGCGCGCCATCGCCAGCGACCTGGTGGACGCCCAGCAGGCGCGACGCGCGCTTGACTACCTGGTCGGTTTCAACCTGTCGCCGGTGCTGTGGCGCAAGGTGCAGCGCGGCCTGTCCGCCGGCCGCGTGCAGAGCCCGGCGCTGCGCATGATCGTCGAGCGCGAGGAAGAGATCGAAGCCTTCATCGCCCGCGAATACTGGTCCATCGCCGCCGAGTGCGCGCACCCCAGCCAGCATTTCAACGCCAAGCTGATCAAGCTGGACGGGCAGAAGTTCGAGCAGTTCACCGTCACCGACGGCGACACCGCCGAGGCCGCCCGCCTGCGCATCCAGCAGGCCGCGCAGGGCTCGCTGCACGTCACCGACGTGGCCAGCAAGGAGCGCAAGCGCCGCCCGGCGCCGCCGTTCACCACCTCCACCCTGCAGCAGGAAGCCTCGCGCAAGCTCGGCTTCACCACCCGCAAGACCATGCAGGTGGCGCAGAAGCTGTATGAAGGCGTGAACATCGGCGACGAAGGCACCGTCGGCCTGATCTCGTACATGCGTACCGACTCGGTGAACCTGTCGCAGGACGCGCTGGCCGAGATCCGCGACGTGATCGCCCGCGATTACGGCATCGCCTCGCTGCCCGACCAGCCCAACACGTACCAGACCAAGTCCAAGAACGCCCAGGAAGCACACGAAGCCGTGCGCCCGACCTCGGCCCTGCGGACCCCGGCCCAGGTGTCGCGCTTCCTCACCGACGACGAGCGCCGACTGTACGAGCTGATCTGGAAGCGCGCCGTCGCCTGCCAGATGATCCCGGCCACCCTCAACACCGTCAGCGTCGACCTGTCGGCCGGCAGCGAACACGTGTTCCGCGCCAGCGGTACCACCGTGGTGGTGCCCGGCTTCCTGGCCGTGTACGAGGAAGGCAAGGACAACAAGAGCGCCGAGGACGAGGACGAAGGCCGCAAGCTGCCGGCGATGAAGCCGGGCGACCGCATCCCGCTGGAACGCATCCAGGCCGACCAGCATTTCACCCAGCCGCCGCCGCGCTTCACCGAAGCGGCGCTGGTGAAGGCGCTGGAAGAGTACGGCATCGGCCGTCCCTCGACCTACGCCTCGATCATCCAGACCCTGCTGTTCCGCAAGTACGTGGAAATGGAAGGCCGCAGCTTCCGCCCGTCCGACGTCGGCCGTGCGGTGTCCAAGTTCCTGTCCAGCCACTTCACCCAGTACGTGGATTACGACTTCACTGCCAAGCTGGAAGACGAGCTCGATGCCGTCTCGCGCGGCGAGGAAGAGTGGATCCCGCTGATGGCCCGCTTCTGGGAACCGTTCAAGGAGCTGGTGGAAGACAAGAAGGAATCGGTCGACCGCGCCGAGGCCAGCGGTGCCCGCGAACTGGGTACCGACCCCAAGACCGGCAAGCCCGTCAGCGTGCGCCTGGGCCGCTTCGGGCCGTACGCGGCCATCGGCAGCACCGCCGAGGACGCCGAGGAGAAGCCGAAGTTCGCTTCGCTGCGCCCCGGCCAGTCGATGCACACCATCTCCCTGGAAGACGCGCTGGAACTGTTCCTGATGCCGCGCGCGCTGGGCCAGGACAAGGATGAGGACGTCAGCGTCGGCATCGGTCGTTTCGGCCCGTTCGCCAAGCGCGGCAGCACCTACGCCTCGCTGAAGAAGGAAGACGACCCGTACACCATCGACCTGGCCCGCGCCGTGTTCCTGATCGAAGAGAAGGAAGAGATCGCGCGCAACCGGATCATCAAGGAGTTCGAGGGCAGCGACATCCAGGTGCTGAACGGCCGCTTCGGCCCGTACATCAGCGACGGCAAGATGAACGGCAAGATCCCCAAGGATCGCGAGCCGGCATCGCTGACCCTGGCCGAAGTGCAGCAGCTGATGGAAGAAACCGGCAAGCCGGTGCGCAAGGGCTTTGGCGCCAAGAAGGCCGCCGCGAAGAAGGCCCCGGCCAAGAAGGCGGCGGTGAAGAAGGAAGCCGCGCCGAAGAAGGCAGCTGCGAAGAAGGCGCCGGCCAAGAAGGCGGCGAAGAAGGCAGTGAAAAAGGCCGTCAAGAAGGCCGTGAAGAAGGCCGTGAAGAAGGCCGTGAAGAAGGCCGCCAAGTAGATCCACGCCATGCGTGGATGATCTGCTGGGATGTGCGGACCAACGGTCCGCACCCACCGCTTCAACAGGCCGGGATGTGCGGACCAACGGTCCGCACCCACCGCTTCAACAGGCCGGGATGTGCGGACCAGCGGTCCGCACCTGCCGTCGGCACCCACCACCCGTTCTGCACGCCACGGGGGGATAATGAAGCCCCACGTCGGGCCGGCCTTCCCCATGAAAGAACTCACCCTCGATACTGCTGTGGCCACGCTGCGCGCGGGGGGCGTGATCGCCTACCCGACCGAAGCTGTCTGGGGCCTGGGCTGCGACCCTGCCCATGAGGCGGCGGTGCACATGGTCCTGCGCCTGAAGCAGCGCCCGGTCGAGAAGGGCATGATCCTGGTCGCCGCCGATCTGCCGCAGCTGGAAGGCTGGGTGCGCCTGGAGGCCCTGCCCGACGCCCGTCAACGCGCGGTGCTGGCCAGCTGGC
>DOKO01000036.1 GCA_003510825.1 Stenotrophomonas sp. | reverse complement strand
ACGGCGTCCCCGCAAACCCACAGTGCCCCGCCATCCCACGGAATGCAGGCTCTTGCTGTTGCTTCTGCAGGTGCAGGGCTGCAAGCCCTGCCGATACCCTTACACTCACTACCGCCTCCCAACTGCCCACCTGCATGAACCTTCCGCTGCACTTCGGCCTGCTCGGCTCCCTCGAAGCCGGTGCCATCGCCCTGCTGGTCGGGCTGCTGGTGTACTTCCTCTGGCATCACCTGTGCCGCGCGTTGCGCTGGTCCATGGGCCATGCCATCGGCTGGGCCTGCGTGTTCTCCGTCGCCATCTCTGCCGGCATCGACATGTGGAAGCTGTTCTACATGGGCATCGTCCGCCTGGAATCGCCGCTGTATGCGCGCATCTTCCTCTCCACCATCCACGACCCCAACGAACTGGGCAGCCGCGTGGTGCTGGAAATCGTCGGCGCGCTCTCCGGTGTTGCGCTCGGATGGGTCTTGTTCAGTTCGCGGTCATCCGCGCAGAACGTCGATTGACGCAGGTTTTTCGTTGCGTGCCGGTTAAATCCGGCCGCGCTGAATGTGCGTCTTATGGACCGCTCACTTCGCCCTAACCACCGCGCTAAACCATGCGCCGGGGCGAGTGGTTAATGGGGTGTATGCACGCCGGTCGCGGCCCAAAATCGATTCAGAAACGCGGTGGCAGGGTAGGTGCCGTGCGGAGACAACACCCCGCGCTCCACCACCCAAAGGAGATCCAGCTGATGACTATTCGCAACCGCAAGCCCCTGCTCGCCCTGATCGTTGCCGCCGGTAGTGTGCTGGCCGTCCCGGCCATGGCGCAGAGCGCCCAGCAGCAGGCAGCCCAGGCACAGAATCAGGCGGCGCAGGCCCAGCAGTCGGCAGCCCAAGCGGGCCAGGCGGCTGACCAGGCCTCCAGTGCGGCTGCATCGGCGCAGGCACAGGCCAGTGGCGGCGGCCAGACCTGGGCCAGCATCGATACCGATGGCAACGGCACCATCAGCAAGTCCGAGGCACAGGTGAACGCAGGCCTGGCCCAGGTGTTCGACCAGGCCGATACCAACAAGGACGGCGAGCTCAGCGCCGATGAGTACAAGGCCTTCGTGGCCGCCCAGCAGGCCGGGGCGGGTGCAGGTGCCGGCGGCGGCAACTGATCGCTGTTGAATGAAACCGGTTGAATGAATCCGGTTGTGTTCGGGGCAACCGGTGCATGGGGCCCGGGCGGCGAAGGCCGCCCGGGTTTTTGTTGCCCTCTCCGCCCCTGTATCCTTGTCGCATGAACGCCTCCACGCCTGCGCGCTCGCGCGCCATCGGCCTGGTCGGTTTTGACGGTGACGACACGCTGTGGAAGAGCGAGGACTATTACCGCAAGGCCGAGCAGGAATACCTGGACCTGCTGTCGCGCTATGTCGACGTGCACGACACCCATACCGCCCGCCACCTGCTGGAAGTGCAGCAGCGCAACCTGGCCGTGTTCGGCTACGGGGTGAAGGGCATGGTCCTGTCGATGATCGAAGCGGCCATCGACATCACCGGCCAGCGCATCGACGCCAAGGACATCCAGCGCATGCTGGATATCGGCCATGAAACCCTGCGCCACCCGGTCGATCTGATCGACGGCGTGCGCGAATCGGTGGCAGCCATCGCCGAGCAGTACCCGGTGGTGCTGATCACCAAGGGCGACCTGTTCCACCAGGAAGCCAAGATCAAGGTGGCCAAGCTGCACGAGCTGTTCCCGCGCATCGAGATCGTCTCCGAGAAGGACCCGGAAACCTACGCCCGCGTGCTCTCCGAATTCGATCTGCCGATGCAGCAGTTCGTGATGGTCGGCAACTCGCTGCGCTCGGATATCGAGCCGGTGGTCACCTTGGGCGGCTGGGGCATCCATACCCCGTACGCGGTCACCTGGGCGCACGAAACCCAGCATGGCGTGGCCGACGACGAGCCGCGCATGGTCACCGCCGATACCGCCTGGGATTGGCCGGCCGCGCTGACCGCGATCGAGGCCAAGGCCGCTGCAGCGGCCTGACAGGACCCGGCGGCTGCGGCAGAATCGAGGCATGAACCGTTCCTCGATCCTGCTGCTGTCGCTCCTGCTGCTGGCGCCGGCCACCGTGCTGGCCCAGCAGACCGCCGAACGTTCGGCGGCCTACACGGTGGAAACCGGTGACCGCTGGCTGGATGCCCAGCTGCAGGACATCAACCACTACGCCGAGCGCTACCCCGATGCCTTCCTCGATGAGGTATCGCGTTACGCCAACGTGCCGCGCGGCTATGTCAGCGCACTGTTCACCACCCATGGCTGGCAGGCCGGCGACATCTACTTCGCCTGCTTCTGGGCCAAGGCCAGCGGCCAGACCTGCCGCGACAGCGTGCGCGCCTTCAGCCAGAACCCTGAAGGGGGCTGGGAGGCAGTGGTCGCGCGCATGCCGGTGAAGCCGGACAACCTGCATGTCCGCGCCGTGCGCCACGCCATCGTGGCCAGCTACGAGCACTGGGACCGGCCGATCACCCTCGACGCCACCTTGAAGCGCCAGCTGAAGCGGTAGCGCCGGGCCATG
>DOKO01000166.1 GCA_003510825.1 Stenotrophomonas sp. | reverse complement strand
TGCGCTGCTGCACCCAGAAGCTGGCCAGGCCGATGATGCCCAGTGCGGTCACCACCAGCAGGGCGATGGACACCGTCACCAGCAGGCCGACCATGGCGCGGTCGTTCTTGAAGTAGTCGTTGCGCTGGTCCTCGTAGGTCTTCTTGTCGCGCATCAGGCGATTGGCATCGTTGCGCTCCAGCGCTGCGACGGCGGCCTTGAGCACTTCATCGCGGCGCTCGGGTGCGGTGCGCAGCATGTACGTGCCGCCTTCGTCGAAGCCGCGGCGCAGCGGCATCAGCATCGACTCGTTCCAGTTGTCGTCCCAGCCGGTGGGCGTGGTCAGGGTGTCGACGATGCCGACGACATGCAGCGGCTGCTTGCCCATGTAGTAGGTCTTGCCCAGCGCGCTGCCGTCGGGTTCCATCTTTGCGGCGGTGGCCTGGCTGAAGATCACCGGGACCGCCTTGTCCTTGGAACCGGCCTTGGAGACGACGGCGTAGTCCATGTACTCGTCGGGCAGGAAGTCACGCCCGGCGATCACGTTGATGCCCATCGTGCGGATGCCATCCTCGGACATCGTGTACATCGATGCCTCGGTGGTCGGCCGCTCCTGGTCCTGCTGGCGCTGGATGCTGCTGCTGGACGAGCCGCTGCGGAACGGCAGCTGGTTGATGATGGTGGCGCCGGTGACGCCGGGGATGGCGCGCAGCGACGCCAGGTCCTCGCGGGTGCGGGCCATGCCGTTGGTCTGCTTGCCGATGCCGCTGACGCGGACCATCACCAGTTCGTTCTCGGCGATGCCGCTGGGCATGCTGATCTTTTCCACGCGCTGGCTGACCAGGAACAGCGCGTTGCAGACGATGGCGCAGGTCAGGGCGACTTCCAGCACGATCAGTGCGGCAGCAGTCTTGTGCCGGCGCAGGGTGCTGAGGATGGGGCGGATGTCCATGGGAGTCCTCGTTCCGGTACTTACTGCGACTTGAGCTGGATGGCCGGGGTGACCTGCATCGCGCGCCAGGCGGGCAGGAAACCGGCCGCAAGGCTGGCAAACAGGGTCAGGCCGATGGCCAGCAGCAGCATGCTGCCGTCCAGGTGGGCCAGCTTGGCGTAGTCCACCGGCTGCTGGCGCACGGCGAACAGGCCGAGCAGGGCCACGCCGATGCCGAGCACGCCGCCGACCACGCCCACCGCACCGGCTTCCACCAGGCACTGCAGGAAGATCTGGCCGCGGCTGGCGCCGAGCGCGCGCCGCACGCCGATCTCACCGCTGCGGCGCAGGAACTTGGCCAGCAGCAGGCCCACGGTGTTGACCAGGCACACGCCGAGGAAGCCCAGCGCCAGCCACAGCTGCAGGCGCACATCGCTGGGCACCGCACCGTTGAAGTCCAGCCACTCCATCACGTTGCGCAGGCGCACGTTCGGCGGGCGCTCGAAGCGGCCGGCCTCACGCTGCTGGCTGGAGTAGTTTTCCAGGTAGCGGCGGTAGTCATCGGCCTTGCCCGGGTCCATCTCGGCCCAGTACTGCAGCCAGGTGCAGGGGGCGTTCACCGAATAGCTGTCGCCGTCGGGGTTTTCGCCGAAGCAGTTCATGTTGCCGTTGCTGCCCAGCTTCAGGTCCATCGAGGTCGATATCGGCAGCAGCAGATCCTCGTCCTTGCCGAAGCTGCCGGTGGTGAGGTCGAAGAACTGCGGTTCGGGATTCCATTCCTTCATCACGCCGACGATGCGGAAGCTCTGGCCATCCATGCGGATGTCCTTGCCGACGCTGTTGCCGCCCTGGTACAGCTTGTCGTTCAGGGCCTTGGAGATGACCACCACGCGTGCGCGGCCGTCGTCGTCCTGGCGGGTCCAGGCACGGCCGTACTGCATCGGCACGTCGAACATCGGGAAGAAATCAGCCGAGGTCCAGCGCGTATCGATCGAGAACGGCTGCAGGGTGCTGCCGTCCGGCTCGATGGTGCCGCCGCCGCCGCTCATCAGCGCCTGGCGCTCGGCCTTGGCTTCGCGCAGCAGGGCTTCGCCATCGAAGCGGGTCATCTGCGAATTGGGTTCCTCGCCGGGCACGTGGCCCCCGCGGGGGGCCGGGTCCAGCTGCACGTAGAACAGGCGATCGCTCTTGTCCGGGATCGGATCGCCGGAGAGCACGTGGAAGACGGTCAGGGTGGTCATCGAGGCGCCGATGCCCAGCGCGATGGCAACCACCATCAGCGCGGTCAGGACCTTGTTGCGGCGGAAGCTGCGCGCCGCCAGTCGGGCGTAGTAGGCGAACATGGTCGGGCCCTCACTCGTTGACGGCGACGATGCGGCGCGGGGTGGCCAGCACCGGCTCACGCACCAGGTCGGTGACCTGGCCATCGACGATGTGCACGTTGCGCTGCGCGCGTGCGGCCAGTTCCGGGTCATGGGTGACCATGACGATGGTGGTGCCGGCGGCGTTGATCTCTTCCAGCAGCTCCATCACGCCACGCGCCATCTGCGTGTCCAGGTTGCCGGTCGGTTCGTCGGCCAGCAGCAGGCGCGGGCTGCCGGCCAGGGCGCGGGCGATGGCGGCGCGCTGCTGCTGGCCGCCGGAGAGTTCATTGGGGTAGTGCTTCATGCGCGAACCCAGGCCGACCTGGCTCAGCGCCTTCTCGATGCGTTCGCGGCGTTCGCCGGCGCCCATCCTGCGGTAGCGCAGCGGCACGTCGACGTTGTCGAACAGGTTCAGGTCGGGGATCAGGTTGAAGCCCTGGAAGATGAAGCCGATCTTCTGGTTGCGCATGCGGCTGCGGGCATCGTCGCCCAGCGTGCTGACGTCCTGGCCGTCGAGCATGTAGGTGCCGCTGGTGAAGGTTTCCAGCAGGCCGGCGATGTTGAGGAAGGTGGTCTTGCCGGAGCCGGACGGACCGGTGACGGCGACGAACTCGCCTTCCTTGACCTGCAGTTCCAGCGAGCGCAGTGCGTGGGTTTCCACCTGTTCGGTACGGAAAACCTTGGCGACCGAACGCATTTCGAGCATGTACATGGGGTTTCCTCTCTCCAGGATGTGTCAGTTGACGGAGACGCGTTCGGCGTCCTTGAACAGGTCGCTGCCGGAGACCACGATGCGGTCGCCCGGCTGCACACCCGACTTGATTTCCACTTCGCCCAGGCTGCTGACGCCCAGTTCCACCGGTCGGCGCACCGCGGTGCGGCCGTCCATCACGTAGGCCACGCCGTTGCCCTGTTCGACGAACGGGCCCCGCTCGACCTTCATCACGTCGCGGCGCGTATCCAGCAGCACGCGCACCGACATGCGCTGGCTCTGGCGCAGGCCTTCCGGCTGCGCGGCGGCGAAGCGCACGCGGGCGTTGACCTCGCCGTTGACCACTTCCGGCGAGACCGCGCTGATCTCACCCGGGAACGGCTTGCCGTTGCCGCCGGTCAGCTGCGCCGGCATGCCGATCGCCAGGTCACGGGCGAAGCTTTCCGGCACCTTGATCTCCACCTCGAACTTGGACAGGTCGACCACGCCCAGCACCGGCGCGTTGGCCGCCAGGTTGGTGGCTTGGGTGGCCTGCACCTGGCCGACCTGGCCGTCGAACGGGGCGCGCAGGGTCAGCGCATCCACCTGGCGCTGCACTTCGGCCACCACCGCCTTCTGGCGGTCGGCCAGCAGGCGCTTGTTGCGC
>DOKO01000381.1 GCA_003510825.1 Stenotrophomonas sp. | reverse complement strand
CCTGCAAGCCCACACCGCCCCGCCTGACAAGCAGAAACCCAGAGCCGACGCTCTTGCAGTTGCAGTTGCAGTTGCTCCGGCTTCGGCGGGCGCCGGGCTGCAAGCCCGGCACCCACCCAGACACTTCAACAGCAGCGACCGCCGTTGCGACCGCCGTACCGCGCTTCCTGCCGTTCGCGGAAGAACGTCTTGTAGTCCATCGGCTCCTGATCCGGATGCTTCTCCAGCATGTGCCGGACGTAGTTGTCGTAATCAGGAATGCCACAGCAAAGACGTGCGGTCTGCACCAGGCGCCGCCAGATGCGGCGGTGCGTCTGGTACTGGCCGACGGGGACCAGTTGCGTGCTCATTACAGATCCACCATTTCGTGCGGCTTCAGCGCCACGTACGGGGTCTCGCGGTCAGTCCGCTGCGGATTGCGGCGTGCCGCCAGGATGGTCTTGATCGAATACAGCAGCACCGCACCCACCACCAGCAGGAACAGCGCGGTCAGGCTGGTGTTGACGTAGGCATTGACCACGATCTGCTTCATCTGCGCCACCGACTTGGCCGGCGCGGTGATCGTGTCGCTGGCGATGGCCGCCTGGAACTTGTGTGCCTGGGCCAGGAAGCCCTGCGCCGGGTTGCTGTCGAAGATCTTGATGAAGCCGGCGTAGGTAGTGCAGATCAGCAGCCACACGGCCGGAACCGCGGTCACCCATGCGTAGCGGTCACGCTTCATCTTGAACAGCACCACCGTGCCCAGCATCAGCGCGATACCAGCCAGCATCTGGTTGGAGATGCCGAACAGCGGCCACAGCGTCTGGATGCCACCGAACGGATCGACCACGCCGGTGTAGAGCAGGTAACCCCACAGTGCCACGCAGCCGGCGGTGCCGATGATGTTGGCCGTCCACGACTCGGTCTTCTTCAGCGCCGGGATGAAGTTGCCCAGCAGGTCCTGCAGCATGAAGCGACCGGCACGGGTACCGGCATCGACTGCGGTCAGGATGAACAGCGCTTCGAACAGGATCGCGAAGTGGTACCAGAAGGCCATCATCGCGTCGCTGCTGCTCGGGATCGCTTCGTGCAGGATCTGCGCGATGCCCACCGCCAGCGTCGGTGCGCCACCGGCGCGGTGCAGGATGGTCGGTTCACCGATGGCCGCCGCGGTGGCGGTCAGCTGTTCGGGGCTGATGGTGAAGCCCCAGGTGTTGGTGATGAAGTGCGCCGCCGAGGCTGCATCGGCACCGATCACCGCGGCCGGGCTGTTCATCGCGAAGTAGATGCCCGGATCGATGATCGAGGCGGCCACCAGCGCCATCACTGCCACGAACGATTCCATCAGCATGCCGCCGTAGCCGATGTAGCGCATGTGCGATTCATTGGCGAGCAGCTTGGGCGTGGTGCCCGAGGAGATCAGAGCATGGAAGCCGGACACCGCGCCGCAGGCGATGGTGATGAACAGGAACGGGAACATGCCGCCCTTCCACACCGGGCCGTCGCCGCTGGCGGCGAACTGGGTCAGCGCCGGCATCTTCAGCTCCGGCATGACCACCAGGATGCCGATGGCCAACGCGATGATCGTGCCGATCTTCAGGAAGGTCGACAGGTAGTCGCGCGGGGCCAGCAGCAGCCACACCGGCAGCACCGAGGCGACGAAACCGTAGCCGATCAGCATCCAGGTGATCTGGATGCCGGTGAAGGTGAACGCCGGGCCCCAGGTCGGGTCGGCCGCCACCTTGCCGCCGAACCAGATCGCGGCCAGCAGCAGGACCAGGCCGACCAGCGAGATCTCGCCGATCTTGCCGGGGCGGATGTAGCGCATGTACACGCCCATCAGGATCGCGATGGGCATCGTCGCGATCACCGTGAACATGCCCCAGGGGCTTTCGGCCAGCGCCTTGACCACCACCATCGCCAGCACCGCCAGGATGATGATCATGATCAGGAAGGCGCCGAACAGGGCGATGGTGCCGGGCACCTGGCCCATTTCCTCACGCACCAGGTCGCCCAGCGAACGGCCGTTGCGGCGGCTGGACAGGAACAGGACCACGAAGTCCTGCACCGCGCCGGCCAGCACCACGCCCACCACCAGCCACAGCAGGCCGGGCAGGTAGCCCATCTGCGCGGCCAGCACCGGGCCGACCAGCGGGCCTGCACCGGCGATGGCGGCGAAGTGGTGGCCGAACAGCACGTGCTTGTTGGTCGGGACGTAGTCCAGGCCATCGTTGTTGATCACCGCCGGGGTGGCCCGGGTCGGATCGAGCTGCATCACCTTGTCGGCGATGAACAGGCTGTAGAAGCGGTAGGCCACCAGGTACAGCGATACCGCAGCGACCACGATCCACAATGCGTTGATGTGTTCGCCGCGGCGCAGGGCCACGGTGCCCAGACAGAATGCGCCGAGCAGGGCGAGGGCCGCCCAGCCTATTTTGGAAAACCCTTTCATGAGGTGCTCTCTCCCGGAAAGATGTTCAAAGGGTCCCGCGTGACCTGTGCACGGTCAATCGGTACGGAACCTTTCTGCGGTAGTACTTTGGTCGAACACAACGCAGGCGCCGCCGCGCGGCGGACATGACGCGCGGCGAACACCAGCGATGGAACAATCGGTTGCGGCGCCGCCCATTGGCGTTGCGATGTGCGGCGTCCATCTTCACTGGCATCCATCCAACAGGAGTCGCCATGAGCCTTCCCGAACCGGTCCGCGTGCAGCGCACCATCCGTGGCATGCCCACCTCCGACGGCGCCGGCGTGCGGCTGACCCGTGTCATCGGCGGCCCGTCGCTGCCCGACCTCGATCCGTTCCTGCTGCTGGACGAATTCGGTACCGACCGTGCCGAGGACTACATCGCCGGCTTCCCGGAGCACCCGCACCGTGGCTTCGAGACCGTCACCTACATGCTGGACGGGCGCATGCGCCATCGCGACAACCACGGCAACGAAGGCCTGCTGACCCCGGGCAGCGTGCAGTGGATGACCGCTGGCCGCGGCCTGGTCCATTCGGAGATGCCGGAACAGGAAAGCGGGCAGATGCGCGGTTTCCAGCTGTGGGTGAACCTGCCGGCGCGCGACAAGATGACCGACCCGAAGTACCAGGAGTTCGCGCCCGAGCGCATTCCGGTGGTGCAGCCGGCCGAGGGCGTGCAGGTGAAGGTGATCGCCGGTACCGTCGATGGCACGGCCGGTCCGATCGCCCAGCCGGCCACCGATCCGGTGTACCTGGACATCAGCCTCGAGGCCGACCGCGCCTGGACCTACACGCTGCCGGAAGGGCACAACGCCTTCGCCTACGTGTTCGAAGGCGGGGTGACGGTGGGTGAGCAGGACGCCGCGCGCGACGTGGCCCGCCAGGAACTGGCGGTGCTGGGCGGCGGCGAGCAGCTGCACCTGTCGGCCGGTCGCGACGGTGCGCGGTTGATCCTGGTGGCGGGTCGCCCGCTGCGCGAGCCGGTCATGCGCCATGGCCCGTTCGTGATGAACACCCGGCAGGAGCTGATGCAGGCCTTCGTTGATTTCCAGGAAGGCCGCTTC
>DOKO01000380.1 GCA_003510825.1 Stenotrophomonas sp. | reverse complement strand
CGCGCGCCAGCCGTTCCAGCGGCCACTCCTCGCCGAAGCGCGCATCCAGCAGCGCGCGCGCCTGCAGCACCCGTTGCCGCTCGCGCGCGGCAACACGTGCAGGCCCCTGGCCCGCGGCCTGCAGCTGGCCCAGCACGATGGCCAGTGCCTCCAGCGCCTTCGCACGCAGGTACAGCGTGCGCACTACATCGTCCTCGAAGCGGCAGCCCAGCACATCGGTGGCCACCCGCAGCAGCTCCGGCGGCGCCGGGAAACCACCCATCAGGCTGTCCGAGCCTGGCACGCTGCAGTCCTGCAGGAAACCGCCCTGCAGGGCCAGCAACGGTCGCCCGCCGGCACGCTCAAGGCCCTCCAGGGTGAAGCGGATATCGACCAGGCGGATGGCATTGCCGCCGCGCATGCCGAAGCTGCCGGACACCGGCCGCTGCGCGGTCTGCACCACGGCGGTCCCGGGTCCGGCCTGCAGTGGCGGGCCACCATCGAGCGCCATCCACGCCTGCCCTTCCAGGAAGATGCCGATGCAGAACATCACCGGCCCCTGCGCGGTCACTTCCAGGTCGCGCTGCGGCCGCCCCTGCCAGCAGGCCAGGGTGATGTCGCCCAGATCGTCATGCACCTGCAGCAGCCGCGACCAGTCCTCCGGCAACTGCACCACCGGGGACAGCGGATGGGCGTGCACGGCAGGAAGCGCGGGATCTTGATCGAGGGACATGGTGATTTGTTCCGGAAACCGCGCATCGGGGCGCGCGAACGACAGCAGGAGAAGGCTTATTTGGGAATAGTTCCCATTTGCATCCTAGAGACTTCCCCCCATGCCCACAATCCATGCCGTCCGCGCGCCGCTTGCCCTGGCCCTCGGCCTGGCACTCTCCAGCACCGCCCTCGCCGAATCCACGACCCTCGATGCACCGGCCACCGACCTGCCCAGCGTCGTGGTCAGCGCCAGCAAGCGCGAACAGTCATTGGCCAGCGTCGATGGCAGCGTGTACGTGATCGAGCGCAGCCAGCTGCAGGCCGCGCAGGTGCACGACACCCTCGACCTGGCCCGTCTGCTGCCCGGCGTGCAGGCCTCCTCCAGCGGCTCGCTGCTGTTCCCGATCTTCAGCGTGCGCGGTATCACCTCGGCGCAGGATTTCTACAACCCCGCCCTCACCGTCTACGTCGATGGCATTCCGCAGCTGCCGGTGTTCGCCAGCCAGGCGCTGCTCGGCGCCGAGCGCGTGGAGCTGCTGAAGGGCCCACAGGGCACGCTGTACGGCAAGAGCGCGCAGGGCGGCATCATCAACGTCATCAGCGCCCCCGCCGATGACACCGCACACCTGCGCCTGCGCGCGGGCGTCTCCAGCCGCGGCGGCGAACTGCTGCAGGTCGATGCCAATGCGCCGTTGAAGGCCGATCTGCTGCAGGCCGACATCGCCCTGCTGCACAACGATGCGCCGGGTGACCTGCACAACCCGGTGACCGGCCAGGACCACCAGGGCGGCACCAAGACCGATGCCGGCAAGCTGCGCCTGCGCCTGGCCCCGGGCGGTGCGGCGTGGTCGGCCGATGCCACGTTCGCGCGCGACTGCAGCACCAGCAGCCAGGATGCCTACGTGCCGTTCGATGATCCGGGCGCGGGTGACATCTTCCTGTCGCCAGGCACGCCTGCCGAGTACGCCGGCTTCCACCAGCGCCGCTGCGGCAACAGCAGTTCGCTGGGCGTGCGCATGGACATCGGCCAGTGGCAGCTGAGCGCGACCGGCGGCTGGCAGACCATCGACATCGAGCGCTCGTTCGCCTCCGGTCCGTACTTCTCGGTGCAGCCCGAGCAGTGGCGGCAGAACACGCAGGAACTGCGGCTGGCCTCGCAGGGCACCGACCGCGCGTGGGACGGCGTGTTCGGTCTGTACCGGCAGGACAGCACACAGGCGCGTGACTACCGCAATTTCCTGCCGATGTACGGCGTCGATGCCGTGCAATCGCATTCGGACAACCACAGCGTCGGCCAGGCCGCCTACGCCGATGTGACCTGGCACATGACGCCGCGCTGGGATCTGTCGGGCGGCCTGCGCGCCTCGCGCGACCGTGCGTGCGCGCAGTTCAACGGCTACGCCCTCGACTTCAGCGCGCTGCAGCCGCTGCCGTTTGCCGGCAGCGCGCGCACCGAGGGTGACCACGTGCTCGGCCGCGTGGCCCTCGGCTTCCAGGCCAGCGATGCCTGGCGCCTGTACGCCCGAGTGTCGCAGGGCTACAAGCCCGGCGGCTTCAACCTGGCGCCCACCAGCCTGGCCGATGCGGAAGCCTATGGCCGTGAGCGCTCCACCAGCCTGGAGCTGGGCGCGCGCGTGCAGGCTGGCACGGTCAGCGGCAGCGTGGCGGTGTACCAGATCGACCTGCGCGATGCGCAGCTGTACAGCACCAACGAGGTCAGCTACGGCCACCTGGCCAACGTCGGCGATACCCGCTCGCGCGGCCTGGATGCGGATGTGCAGTGGCAGTTCGTGCCGCAGTGGCGGCTGAGCGCGGCGGTGCAGTTCAACGATGCCACCTTCCGCCGCTACGCCGACCCGATCGGCTGCGGCGACTGCCAGGGCAACGACGTGCCGTTCGCACCGTCGTTCAGCGGTGACCTCGCGCTGGAAGGCACGCTGGACAGCGGCATCGGCCAGTGGCGCCCGCGCCTGGCCGTGCGCCACATGGGCAGCCATTATTTCGATACCGCCAACCTGCTGCACCAGTCGGCCTACAGCGTGGTCGATGCCAGCCTGGCCTGGCAGCCGCGCGCCGGTTGGGAGGTGGCCGTGTACGCGCACAACCTGGGCGACCGCCACTACCGCACCTATGCCTTCAACGGCGGCCCGCTGGGCTATTACGCGCAGCCGGCGCTGGGCCGCACCGTCGGCATGACCCTCGGCCTGGAGTTCTGAGCATGGCCACGCACACCCCACACGCGCTGATCAGCGGCGCTGGTATCGCCGGCCTGGCCGCCGCCTGGTGGCTGCAGCGCATCGGCTGGCGCTGCACGGTGATCGAACAGGCACCCGGCCTGCGCGATGGCGGCCACATGCTGGGGCTGTCCGGCCCTGGCCTGGCCACGGCGCGGCAGATGGACCTGGTCGATGCACTGCAGGCGGTCGCCTTCCCCGACATGGGCCTGCACGTGTACCGCGACCGCAACGACCGCGAGATCCTGCGCATGGATTACCGCACCCTGCTGCGCGACATGCAGTGGATCACCCTGCGCCGCGGCGATCTGGTGCGCACCCTGTACCAGCGCGTGGCCGACACGGTCGACGTGCGCTTCGGCCAGCGCATCACTGCGGTTGTGCAGGACGCACATGCCGTGCAGGCCACCCTGGACGATGGCAGCGTGCTGCATGCCGATCTGCTGCTGGCTGCCGATGGCGTGCATTCGTGGCTGCGCCAGCAGCTGTTTGCCACCGATGCCCAGGCGTTGCAGCCACTGGGCTACCGCTATGCGTCGTACGAGATCGACGACCCGCAGCAGCTGGCCGAGCAGTTCGTCTCCTACCCCGAGCCGGCCCTGCAGAGCGAGTACTACGCGCTCGGCCACGGCCGGCTGGCCGCACTGCATGTGTGGCGCAGCGCGGACTGCGGTGAAGTGGCCAGCCCGGCGCGCGTGCCTTTGCTGCAGCAGGTCACCGCACGCAGCAACCGCTTCGTGCGCTACGGCCTGCAGCACGCGGCCAGCGACAGCCCGGTGGTCATCGACGATCTCGCCCTGGTCACCCTGCCGCGCTGGCACAACGGGCGCGTGCTGCTGATGGGCGATGCCGCGCACAGCCTGTCGCTGATCTCCGGCCAGGGTGCCGGCATGGCACTGGCCTCGGCCAGCGTGCTCGCGCAGGAACTGCAGCGGGTGGCGGACCTGCCGCAGGCCGAAGCCATCGCCGCCGCACTGGAACGGCATGACCAGCGCCTGCGGCCGACGGTCCTGCGCCTGCAGCAGCGCAGCCGCCGCCTCGCCCCGGCCTTCGTGCCGGCCAAGGCCTGGTCGTTCCACCTGCGCAACCTGGCCCTGCGGGCAATGCCCGACGCCATGCTGCGCAGGTTCTTCCTCAACGGCCTGAAATCCGACGCCGAAGCGATGGCTGCACTGGCCTGAATGACGCTGGGGTCAGGGCCCTTCTGCGTGGCAGAAGGGATCCGACCCCTCCGGCAGCGGGGTCAGATCCCTTTCGCA
>DOKO01000379.1:5621-5847 GCA_003510825.1 Stenotrophomonas sp. | reverse complement strand
CATGGCCCGGCGCTACCGGTATGCACCGCGTTTTTTCGTTTACGCCATGCCCGAATGGCGCAGCAACGCGTCGATCTGCGGCGCGCGGCCGCGGAACGCCTTGAAGTTCTCCGCCGCCGGACGGCTGCCACCCCGCGAGAGGATTTCGTCGCGGAAGCGCGCACCGGTTTCAGCCAGCGCCTGCGGGGCTTCTTCGAACGCCGCATAGGCATCGGCGCTGAGCACC
>DOKO01000379.1:0-5374 GCA_003510825.1 Stenotrophomonas sp. | reverse complement strand
GGCGCTGAGCACCTCGGCCCACTTGTAGCTGTAGTAACCGGCCGCGTAACCACCCGCGAAGATGTGGCTGAACTGGTGCGGGAAGCGATTCCAGGCCGGCGGATGGTTCACCGCCACTTCGCTGCGTACGCGGTCCAGCAACGCCAGCACGCTGTCCTGCGCCGGTTCGAACTGGCTGTGGATCAGCATGTCGAACAGGCCGAATTCCAGCTGGCGCACGGTAGCCATCCCGCTGTGGAAATTGCGCGCCGCCAGCATGCGCTCATACAGCGCGCGCGGCAGCGGTTCACCACTGTCCACGTGCGCGGTCATGCCCTGCAGGTGGTCCCATTCCCAGCAGAAGTTCTCCATGAACTGGCTGGGCAGTTCCACCGCATCCCATTCCACGCCGTTGATGCCGGCTACACCCAGTTCACCGATGCGCGTCAGCAGCTGGTGCAGGCCATGGCCCATTTCATGGAACAGCGTGGTCACTTCGTTGTGGCTGAAGGTGGCCGGCTTGCCGTTGGCACCGCGGCCGAAGTTGCACACCAGGTAGACCAGCGGCGTCTGCACACTGCCATCGGCGCGCTCGCGACGGTTGCGGCAATCATCCATCCACGCGCCACCGCGCTTGCCTTCGCGCGCATACAGGTCCAGGTAGAACTGGCCGACCAACGCACCCTGCGCATCGACCAGGCGGAAGAAGCGCACGTCCTCGTGCCACACCGGCGCGCTGTCTTCCTGCACACGCAGGCCGTACAGCTGCTCGATCACCGAGAACAGGCCGCCGAGCACCTTCGGCTCGGTGAAATACTGCTTCACTTCCTGCTCGGAATAGCTGTAGCGCGCCTGCTTCAGGCGGTCGGCGGCGAACGCCAGGTCCCAGGCCTGCAGGCTATCGATGCCCAGCTGGTCACGGGCGAACTGTTCCAGCTCGGCGCGGTCCTTGCCGGCGAACGGCTTGGCACGCACGGCCAGGTCACGCAGGAAGGCCAGCACTTCGGCCGGGTCCTGCGCCATCTTGGTGGCCACCGAATAATCGGCGTAGGAGGCAAAGCCCAGCAGCGCGGCCAGTTCGGCGCGCAGGGCGAGGATGCGGTCGATGTTGCCGCCGTTGTCCAGCGCTTCATCGCCGAATTCAGACGCACGCTGTGCGCTGGCGCGGTACAGGATCTCGCGCAGGTCGCGGTCTTCGCCCCAGGTCTGCACCGGCAGGTAGCACGGCATCTGCAGGGTCAGTTTCCAGCCGGGCTTGCCGTCCTTTTCAGCGGCGGCGCGGGCAGCGGCCTTGACGTCGTCCGGCACGCCGGCCAGCCGCGCTTCGTCTTCCACGATCAGCGACCAGGCATCGGTGGCGTCGAGCACGTTCTGCGAGAACTTCGCCGACAGCGCCGACAGCTCTTCCTTGATCGCGGCGAAACGCTGCTGGGCGTCGGCGTCGAGTTCGGCACCGCCCAGGCGGAAATCACGCAGGGTGTTGTCCAGCACCTTGCGCCGGGCCTCGTCGAAGCTGGCCGCTTCCGCGCTGGCGGCCAGCGCCTGGTACTGGCGGTACAGCGCCAGGTTCTGGCCCAGCGCGCTGGCGAAGCGGGTCACCCGCGGCAGGTTGCTGTTGTAGGCCTCGCGCAGCTCGGGGGTGTTGACCACGCCCTGCAGGTGGCCGACCAGGCCCCAGGCGCGCCACAGGCGTTCGGTGGCATCGTCCAGCGGGGTCACGAAGGTTTCCCAGCGCACCGGCTGCACCTGCTCGGCCGTTTTGACGGCGGCTTCGGCGTCGGCCAGCAGCACGTCCAGCGCCGGCGCCACATGCTCGGGGCGGATCGCCTCGAAGGGCGGCAGGCCGGAAGCATCGAGCAGGGGGTTGGCAACGGTCACGGCAGATCTCCAGGAAACGGGCCCGGCAGGCGGGCATCCCTGTCCATATGGCGCTGGCCGGGCCGCCAGACAAGGGGCATCGCCAGTAGATCCACGCCACGCGTGGATGGCGCTTTCACGGGAACCCCGGCATTCACGTCGGCCTTACGGGCCCGCGCCGAAGCTGGCACGGCGGGGGAGACCGCAGCGGTACGTCACGAGGAGGCCCACATGGAAGGTCTGGCTCCAAGCTCCACCGCATCATCCGCCCGTTCATTGGCGTTGACTGCCACCACGGACGAGCTGTCCTGGATCGCCGCGCTGTGCGATGCGGGCGACGATGCACCGCGCCACCTGGCCCAGCTGAAGGCCCTGCAACGCCAGGGGGGCCGGCTCAGCGAGACGCAGGAGTGGTACCCGTTCGAGGTGATTGAACGTGGTGCCAGCCGCCTGCAGCCGGGACACGAGCGCGAGTTCGTGATCTGCGTGCTGCTGTGGCTGAAGGCGCTGGCCCAGGGCCGCGCCAGCGTGCTGGATCCGCACCTTCACCTGGATGACCGCGCGATGGACATCGAGGCGCTGCCCGATGCCCTGCGTGACACCCTGCTCGATGCGTTCATGGATGCGGGGTACTGAGCGGCCCGTAAAAACCCGCTGCCGCTGCGCTCGCCGGGCATGGCCCGGCGCTACCTGACCGGCGTACCCGGTAGCGCCGGGCCATGCCCGGCGGAAATACCCTGCCGCGTTACAACGCTTCCAGGCTGCACCACGGCAGTTCGGGCAGGCCCTGTCCGGCCACGGCCGCGGCCAGCTGCGCGTCGGCGCCGTCCACGTCGATGCCCTGGCGGCCGTACCACGCCGGGTCGTAATAACTGTGCGCATAGCGCTCGCCGGCATCGCACAGGATGCTGACGATGCTGCCCTGGTGGCCGGCTTCGCGCATCCACTGCGCGGCCTGCAGCACGCCGATGAAGTTGGTGCCGGTGGAGCCGCCGACGCGACGCCCGATCTGGCGGCTGACGTGGCGCATCGCCGCCAGGCTGAGTGCATCGGGCACCTTCACCATCGCATCGACGCTGGTCGGGATGAAGCTCGATTCCACCCGCGGCCGGCCGATGCCTTCCACGCGCGAACCGCCGCTGCAGGTCAGTTCGCGCCAGTCCGGCTCGCCTGCCACGGCGGCCTGGTAGCCATCGAAGAACACCGAGACTTCCGGGTCCGCGCAGAGGATGCGGGTGTCATGCCGGCGGTAGCTGACATAGCGGCCGAGGGTGGCTGCGGTGCCGCCGGTGCCGGGGCTGCACACGATCCACTCGGGGATCGGGCTGGGCTCCTCGGCCATCTGCTTGAAGATGGATTCGGCGATGTTGTTGTTGGCGCGCCAGTCGGTGGCCCGTTCGGCGTAGGTGAACTGGTCCATGAAATGGCCGCCGGTCTCGCGGGCCAGCCGTTCCGAATCGCAGTTGAGGTCGCAGGCGCGCTCAACCAGGTGGCAGCGGCCGCCGTGGAATTCGATCGCGGCGATCTTTTCCGGCGAGGTCGTGGCCGGCATCACCGCGATGAATGGCAGGCCGAGCAGGCGCGCGAAGTAGGCTTCGGACACTGCGGTCGAGCCGCTGGACGCCTCGATCACCGGCCGCCCCTCGCGCAGCCAGCCATTGGCCAGCGCGTACAGGAACAGCGAGCGCGCCAGGCGGTGCTTGAGGCTGCCGGTGGGATGGCTCGATTCATCCTTGAGGTACACGTCGATGCCCTCGAACCCGGGCAGTGCCAGCGGGATCAGGTGGGTATCGGCGGAACGGTTGAAATCGGCTTCGATCTTGCGGATGGCGGCGGCCACCCATTCACGCTGCGACATGGCGGGCAATCGTTGTCAGGACGGAACGGTGCGATCCGTCCATTGTACGTCGCAGTGCCGTCAGGTGGCGGCCGGTAGAATGACGCCATCCGGCCATCACGGCCCTGTCTGAAGGACCTTCCCCCATGACCCTTCCCGCCCTGCGCGATATTCCCGGCGTGGCTGCCCAGGCCCCGGCCGAAACCCACGGCTTCGTGTTCAACCACACCATGCTGCGGGTCAAGGACATCACCGCCTCGCTGGACTTCTACACCCGCGTGCTCGGCTACCAGCTGATCGACAAGCGTGATTTCGCCGAAGCCCAGTTCAGCCTGTACTTCCTGGCCTACGTGCCGGCCGGCATGGCCGTGCCGGAAGACGATGCCACCCGCCGCGTGTGGATGGCCGGCCTGCCGGGCGTGCTGGAACTGACCCACAACCACGGCACCGAGACCCAGGATGGCCCGGTCTACCACGACGGCAACAGCGACCCGCGCGGCTTCGGCCATATCTGCGTGTCGGTGCCGGAACTGGAGTCGGCCTGCCAGCGCTTCGACGACCTCGGCGTGCCGTTCCAGAAGCGCCTGACCGATGGCCGCATGAAGAACATCGCCTTCATCAAGGACCCGGACGGTTACTGGGTCGAGATCATCGCCAACGCCTGACCGGCCGCGCCAGGCGCTCGCCGGGCATGGCCCGGCGCTACCAGAGCGGTCCCCTTCTGAAGAGGTACGCATGGAAACGATGGAACTGCATCGCGGGCGCCTGATCGACCATCTGCAGCTGGTGGTGCGTGACCTGGCCGCCAGCCGCCGCTTCTACCAGGCTGTGTTCGATGCCATCGGCATCCCCATCGCCGGCGAAGGCCCGGATTATTTCTGGGCCGACGAACTGTTCATTTCCACCGCCAGCAGCGAGGCGGCCGCCGGCCAGCTGACCGGTCGCCATCACCTGGCATTCCAGGCGCGTGATGCAGCCACGGTCGATGCCTTCCATGCTGCCGCACTGGCGGCAGGTGGCACCGACAACGGCGCGCCGGGCGAGCGGCCCTACCACCCGGGCTACTACGGCGCCTTCGTGCTCGACCCCGATGGCAACAACATCGAAGTGGTCTACCACGGCCCGGCGACCTACAGCGCCGATTCGGTGAAGGTCAGCTTCTGATTGCTGCGCTGCGCGCTCGCCGGGCATGGCCCGGCGCTACCAACGAATGAGTCGGGCATGGCCCGGCGCCATCAACGAAGAAGCCGGGCAATGCCCGGCTTCGTCCGTCCTGCACGGTCGCCTCAGTGGGCGGCCATGTAGATGTCCTGCAGCACGGCCTTTTCCAACTCCAGCTCGCCCAGCAGGTTCTTCACGATATCGCCCAGGCTGAGGATGCCGACCAGCGTGTTGCCATCGGTGACCATCAGGTGGCGGCGACGCGAGTACGTCATCAGCGACATGGCCTGCTTCAGAGTGGCCTCCGGCGCAATGCCTTCCAGGCCGGTGGTCGGCACGGTGGAGATCACCCGGCGGCCGGCCTGCGGGCCGTCGTCGGCCAGGCTGCGCACGATGTCCTTCTCGGAGATGATGCCGACCGGCACCCCGTCCTTGATCACCACCAGGGCAGCGATTTTATTCGCGCTCATCTTGTGGGCGGCGGCACCGATGGTGTCTTCCGAATCGATGGTGATGACAGCTTCTTTCTTGGATTGCAGG
>DOKO01000450.1 GCA_003510825.1 Stenotrophomonas sp. | reverse complement strand
TCCGGTGAAGGCGCGGCCGGCGTTTCCAGTGGGGCAGCCCTGGAGGAAATGGAGCGTATCGCCGCCGAGGTGCTGCCGTCGGGCATGCGCTTTGAATGGACCGGGACGGCGCGCGAGGAGCGCGAGGCAGCCGGGCAGGTTGGCCTGCTGCTCGGCCTGGCTTTCGTGGTCGCCTTCCTGCTGCTGGCCGCATTGTACGAAAGCTGGCTGACGCCGGTGATCGTGCTGCTGGTGGTGCCGCTGGGCATTCTTGGCGCGGTGCTGTTCACCACCCTGCGCGGCATGTCCGCCGATGTGTACTTCACCGTGGGCCTGGTGACGATCATCGGCCTGGCCGCCAAGAACGCGATCCTGATCGTGCAGTTCGGTCTGGACGAGGAGGCGCGCGGGGTTCCCGTGCGCGAGGCGATCCTGCAGGCCGCGCACCAGCGACTGCGGCCGATCCTGATGACCAGCCTGACCTTCATCGTCGGCATGGTGCCGCTGGTGATCGCCAGCGGCGCCGGTGCTGCCAGCCGCCAGGCCGTGGGCACCGGCGTGCTGGGCAGCATGCTCACCGCTACCGTGCTCGGCATCTTCTTCACCCCGTTGTTCTACTACCTGCTGCGCCGTTGGCGAGGGCAGCGGCGGGGGCAGGAGCAGGAGCAGGGAGCCGACGATGCGGCCTGACCGTCTCTTCGTGCTGGCTGCGAGCGCGACACTCGCGGTGCTGCTGGGCGGCTGCAACCTCGCCCCGGCCTACCTGCGCCCTGACGGCAGCGTGCCGGAGCACTACCCGCAGGCCGACGCGACCGCCACGGCCGCGGCTCCGCCCGCGTGGGAGACATACTTCAAGGATCCCGTGCTGGTCGAGCTGATCGGCAAGGCGCTGCAGCAGAACCGCGACCTGGGCGCTGCTGCGGCCCGCGTTGAACAGGCACGCGCGCAGTACCGCATCCAGGACAGCCAACGCCTGCCATCACTGGATGCGCAGGGCTCGGCCCAGCGCGTGCGTACCCCGCTCAGTGCTGCGGACGACGCACCACGGGTTACCGTGGACAGCTACGCGGTGCAGGTGGCCGTGCCCAGCTTCGAAGTGGATTTCTGGGGCCGTGTCGCCAATCTCAGTGAGGCTGCCCGGCGCCAGTACCTGGCCACGGTGGAAGCGCGCAACATCGGCGAACTGAGCCTGGTAGCGAACGTGGCCGCCAGCTACTACGCGCTGCGGGCGAGCGAGCAGGGCATCGACCTGGCCGAGCGCTCGCTGGACAGCCGCCGGCAGACGCTGGAACTGGCCCAGCTGCGCATGGACGCGGGGCTGACCTCGTCCATCGATTTCAACCAGTCGCAGGCCTTGGTACTGCAGGCTGAACTGCAGTTGGCACAGCTGCGCCGCAGTCGTGCACTGGCCGAACAGCTGCTGCAGTTCCTGGTGGGTGCACCGCTGCCATCGCCGCTGCCTGAGGGCCTGCCGTTGCAACCCGATGCCCAGCTGGCCCGGCTGGCCGCGGGAACGCCCTCTGCACTGCTGGAGGCGCGGCCGGACATCCGCATGGCCGAACAGCAGCTGCGTGCAGCCAATGCCAACATCGGTGCGGCACGTGCGCTGTACTTTCCCACGATTGCCCTGACCGGCGCAGGAGGCTATGCCTCCAATGAGCTGTCCGGCCTGGTGTCCGACAGCAATCGAGTCTGGTCCTTTGGCGCGGGCGCGCTGCTGCCCTTGTTTGACTGGGGCGCACGCCGTGCGCGTGTCGACGCCGCGCGCGCAACGCGGAAAGAGCGGGAACTGAGCTACCAGTCCACGGTGCAGAACGCATTCCGTGAAGTGGCGGGTGGCCTGCAGGCCACCGAGCAGAACGATGTGCAGATTGCCGCCCAGGTGCAGGCCGTGGCCGTGCAGGCCGCGTTGGTGGCCACCGCGCAGGACCGCTATGGCGTCGGCCTGACGCCGTACCTGGAGGTGCTTGATGCCGAGCGCAACCATTTCAGCGCCGAACAGAACCTGCTGCAGCTGCGGGCCAATGCACTGCAGGACGCGGTGAACCTGTATGCCGCCCTCGGAGGCGGCCAGGCCAGCCCCGCCGACGCGCCACGCTGATCGATCGACCTTCCATCCCCCGGAGGCTGCCGCCATGCACGTGCTTCTTCGCGCCATCTGCCTTGCTTCTTCGCTGACACCGGCCTACGCGCTGGCCCAGAGCCGCGATGCCGGCCAGGACGCGGAGCTGAAACAGCTGCGCGAAACGGTCGAGGTGCTGACCGCACGCATCCAGGCGCTGGAAACCCGCCAGGCCGCCACGCCACCGGTCGCGGCAACGCCTGCACGGGCTGGCACGATCGCCCAGGAGGGTGGCACTTCCGCTGCGCCCGCCCTGACGATGCCAACCGCACTGAAGCTGATCATCTCCCCATTGCCGGCGCGGGAGTCGTTCGACGAGGACGACCAGGCCTCGGCCCGTGCCGACAACGAAGTACCCGCGGGCTCGGACCTGGACGGCTTCTTCCAGGTACCCGGCACGGCGACGTGGATCCGCCTGGGGGGCTACGCCAAACTGGATGCGATGTGGGACAACGGCGATGCCGGCGACAGCGATCAGTTCATCACTTCTGACATTCCCGTCGATGGTGGCCGCGACAGCAGCCGCTTCAACATGCATGCGCGGCAGACCCGCTTCACCTTCGAGGCGCGCCGTGACACCGGGCGCGGCCAGCTGCGCATGCTGCTGCAGAACGATTTCTTCGGCTCTGGTGGAAGTTACGGCTACCGCCTGCGCCATGCCTGGGGCCAACTCGGCAACACGTATGCGGGCTACGGCTGGTCGGCCTTCATGGACCTCGACTCGGGCCCGGACCTGATTGATTTCGCCGGCCCTGGCGCCTCGCCATCGGCGCGCGTGGCCAGCATCCGCCAGTACTTCCCGCTGGGCAAGGGCAACCAGTTGCTGGTGGCGGCCGAGCACCGCTCGCCCGAGCTGCAGCTGCCCGGCGCGACCCAACAGTCGCGCAATGCCGCACCCAGCCTCGTCGCCGCTGCACGCCATGAGGCCGACTGGGGCCACCTGCAGCTGTCCGGGGTGATGCGCTACCTCGCCTACGATTCGGCCCGCGACAGTGGCGAGGGCAGGGATGGCGCCTATGCAGGCGGCCTCGCCCTGAGTGGCTCGTGGAACATCGACAGTGGCGACTACTTCGTGTTTGGCGCCGTGGGAGGCGAGGGCATCGCCTCCTACCTGGGTGACCTGGGGGGCCTTGACCTGGACGGCGTGGTCGATGCACGCGGCGACCTGCAGACCCTTCAGCAGTACGGCGGTTGGGTCGGCTATACGCACCTGTGGTCCAGCCGCTGGCGTTCGACCCTGACCTACAGCCAGCTCCGCCTGGAGCGCGACACCCTGCTTGCACCCAGCATCTTCCGGCGCAGCGACTACGCCGCCGTCAACCTGATCTGGCAACCGGCCCCGAGCTGGAGCTGGGGTGCCGAAGTGCTGTATGGAAAGCTGGAGCAGCAGGATGGCGCCAGCGGCGATGTGTTCCGCGTGCAGACCGCGCTGAAGTACGACTTCATCCGGTGACCGACCATGAATCCCGTGCTCCGTCCCCGCTTCCTGCGCCCGGGCCTGCTGGCAGCGGCGATAGGCGCCTCGCCGCTGGCAGCGGCCCAGAATGCCACCCTTGGCTCGCTGCTCGAAGAGCCGCAGAGCGCGGGACTGGGTGGGCTGATGCGGATCGAAGCGTCGCCCTACAAGGGCGCCGATGACCGTGTCGACCTGTTGCCGTTGTATCTGTACGAGGGCGATCGGTTCTTCCTGCGCTCCAACACTGCCGGCATCAAGCTGACCCAGCGCGAGGACGAGGGCATCGAGATGTTCATCGAGCGCCGCCTGGAGGGCTATCCGGAGGATGAGACGCCTCCGATCCTGGAGGGCCTGCGCACCCGCAACAGCGAGGCTGACCTGGGCGTGCGCTTCTACTGGAAACGTGATGCGCACATGCTGGACCTGACGGTCCGCCAGGATGTTTCGCGCACCTCCAGGGGCAGCGAAGTGCGATCGTCCTATGGTTACACCTGGCGCGGTGAACGTTGGGCCCTGCAACCCATGCTCAGCCTGCAGTGGCGCAGCGCCCGGCTCAACGACTACTACTTCGGCGTGGAACAGGATGAGGCCGACGACCTGCGGCCGGCGTACGCCGCCGGCTCCGGGCTGGATGTCACCGCCGGCCTCTACGGTCGCCGGCGCGTGCTGCAGAACTGGAGTGTGCTTGGTGGCGCCTATCTGACCCGGCATGCCAGCGCGATTGGCAACAGCCCGCTCGCCCGCGATGACCTGCAATGGGGCGCCATGCTTGGCGCGGCCTACGATTTCGGCAATGGCAACGTCGCCTGGAACAAGCCGCAGACGCCGACCTGGGTGAAAGTGTTCTACGGGCGCGATTCGGCCGAGGGCTGCCACATGGTCAAGATCATGACCCTCAGCTGCACGCGCCTCAATTCCGACGACCCCACCGATATCTGGGGCGTGCACATCGGACGGCCCTTCGTGTCGCGACTCAACGGCTGGCCGCTGGACCTGGTGGGGTACGTCGGCATCCTGCGCCACGAAGAGCGCGGCATCCAGCCCGATGCCTGGCAGATCGATGCCTACATGAAAGCCTTCTATTACGGCTTCCCATGGTCGCACCGGGTGGACACCCGCATCGGCTTCGGCTTCGGCTTGTCGTATGCCGAGCGCGTGCCGCACACCGAGGTGCAGTCGCAGGCGCGACGCGAGCGCAATACTTCCAGGCTGCTCAATTACCTGGATCCCAGCATCGATGTCAGCGTAGGCGACATCATTGGCAATCCGCGCCTGCACGATCTCTACTTCGGCGTGGGCATCTCGCACCGCTCGGGCATCTTCGGCTCGGCGCGCATGCTGGGTACCGTAGATGGGGGTTCCAACTATATCTACGCCTATCTGGAAGGCGCGTTCTGATCGCCCGGACCGACGCGCCCACGCGCACGGTCACGCCGCAGCAGCAAGGCGATGCCGATATAGGCCAGACCCATCGATAGCAGTGCGAGGCCTACGCCCCAGGACGCTGATGCGCGCCCGGCCCACGCCACCCCGGCCACCGAGATGAAGGCCGCCACCAGCGCTGCCAGGCCGGATACCAGCGGCACCCAACGCTTGCCTCCCGCTTCGAAGCGCAGCGCCAGCCCGATCAGGGCCAATGCCTGCACGGCCAGTACCACAGTGACCGTCAGCGCAATCGCGTAGGCCGCCCACTCGGGATGGGTGTAGATCGCCACGCCGGCAATCACCTGGGCGGCACCCAGCGCGATGGTGATGGCGAAGCTGAGCATGCCGCGCAGCAGGAAGGCCTGCGACAGCTGCAGCGCACCGGCGATGACCAGCAACGCCGCCACCAGCAGGGTCATGGCATGCGCCACGAGCGAGGATGCATACAGGCCAAGGATGCCCAGCACCACCAGCACGGCGCCGAGCACCAGCATGAGCCGCCATCGGGCCTGCATGGCCACGCCGATGGAAGTGGGATCGTTGCCGAGGCGAGAGAGCACAGTCATGAGCGCGTCCCCAGGATGAGAGCCGGATCCAGTACCAGCCGTACCCGGCTACTATGCCGCCACCGGCAGCCATGCGCGCTCAGGAAAAGTACGCAGGAAGAGACCCGATCCCTTCACGCCGGACGATGCTAGAGCAGCCCACCGGTCGCCTTCAGGCTCAGCACCAGCTGGGCAACACGCAGCGTGATGAACACGTACGCCGCGCAGAGCAGGAGCTGCAGCATCAAGCGCGATCTGAGCTTGCCCAGCCGCCACAGCCCGTCCGAGAGATTGAGCAGCAACAGGCCCGCACCGATCGCGGTTACGAAATAGCCAACGATGGTGGGATTGGCCAGGTCGAGCTCGCCGGGGCTGGAGCGCACGACTTCCAGGCCCGCCGCGGTGATGAGCGACGCAACGGCGAGGTTGCGCGCGTTCTCGAAGATCTGCTTCAGTACGTCGCGCTCGAACAACAGGATGGCGAAGCGTCGAACAGTGGCAGGCAACATGGCGGCGCACCGGGCCGGGATGACCTGCAGCAGCCTTGCGCGGCAGCCATGAATGCAGCGTGGAGGCGTTCGCTTGCGGCGGCAGTAAATCTACCTAGACGGGTCAGCCCTGATCCACGCTGTCCTCGCCCAGATTGAGGATCCCGCGCTGCAGCGACAACGTCACGGCATGAGTCCGGTCCCGCGCGCCAAGCTTGCTCATGGCGTTCTTCATGTGGGCTTTCACGGTCTGCTCGGAAATGCCCAACTGATCGCCAATCCGCTTGTTGGAACTGCCGGCAGCAACCAGCACCAGAATCTCGATTTCCCGTGGTGACAGCGCGTCATGGGTGACATGCGCGGCGATATTGGTGGCCACTTCGGCCGGCAGCGGCACGCGCTTTCCCGAGTGCACCAGCCGGATGGTCGACAGCAGTTCATGGCGCAGCATGTCCTTCAGCAGATAGGCGCTTGCACCGGCGTGCAGTGCCTTCACCGCCTTGGCATCGCCGCTGTAGGTGGTCAGCACGATGATGCGGGCCTCCGGCGAAGTGGTGCGGATGCGGGCGATTGCCTCGATGCCATCCATGCGCGGCATCTGCAGGTCCATCAGCACCACGTCCGGGCGGTGCTCCAGGTACCCGCTGACCGCCTGCACGCCATCACCGGCCTCGGCCACCAGTTCCATGTCGGGGCTGCTCTGCAGCAGGGCCAGCAGGCCCTCGCGCAGCAGGGGGTGATCGTCCACCACCAGGATGCGGATCGGGGTGTTCATGTCAGCTCCTCAGCCGTTTCAGCAGGCGTGACCACGGCGTGGCCGCGCGGGTCTGGTTCAAGCGATGCGTGGGAATGGACAGCGCGACTTCAGTGCCCAGCCCCGGCCGCGACCAGATCTTCAATACGGCGCCCAGGCGCAGGGCGCGCTCGCGCATGCCCTGCAGTCCCCAATGGCCTTCGCGCACCCGGTCCGGCTCCATGCCCTGGCCATCGTCACGCACATGCAGGCGGAACGTGGTGCCGTAGGCAATCTCGACTTCGATCGCGGACGCGCCCGCATGTTCGATGGCATTGCGGATCGCCTCGCGGCCGATCAGGTAGATCTCTTCCAGCGCCTCGGTGCGGATGCGCGTGGGTTCACCTTCCACGGTCACGCGCAGCCGGCGGTCATCGGGCTGGGTGTGCTGGCTGAAGACTTCCGACAGGGCCGTGGCGAGGTCGGCGCGGTTGTCCGCTTCCTGGCGCAGTGCGGTCACCCGGTCGCGACCCTCGCGCAGGCTGTCCTCGGCGGCCTGCATGGCCGACTCCAGTCGTTCCTGCGCGCCGGGGGGCAGGGCAGGCATCACGCTGATTGCATGCAGACGCAGCAGCAGGCCCTGGCTGCCCTGCAGCAGGGTGTCGTGCAGGTCGCGGGCGATGCGCTCGCGCTCATGCAGGCGTTCCTCGTAGCGCGCCTTCACCAGCGCGGTGATGTTGCGTGCACGCATGCGCGCGGCCGCGGCAACCAGCAGGATGAGGGCGATGGCCACCAGGCTGCGGAACCAGAATGTCTGCGTCAGCAGCGGTTCGATGGTGAAGCTGGCGGCGGTCGGCGCGGTGCCCCAGACGCCATCCTCGCTGGCCGCGATGACTTCGAATGTGTAGGTGCCCGGGCCGAGGTTGGTGTAGTAGGCCGTGGTGGCACTGCCGGCATCGCGCCAGCCCGCATCGACGCGGGACAAGCGGTAGCGGTAACGGTTGCGTTCCGGCCGCGCGAGCGACTGGGCGATGAAATCGATCTGCAGCTGGGTGATGCCTGCGGGGATCGTCGCGCCGTCCGCCAGCGGCTCCTGCTCATCGCCATAGTGGACGTTGCCGATGCTGGTGACCGGCGCCGAGCGGCTGCGGTTGGGCTTCAAGGTATCCAGCCACGCCAGGCCCTGGTTGGTGCCGAGCCACAGCAGGCCATCCGGCGCAAGCTGGGCGGTGGGCAGCGGCCCGCTCTGCAGTGCGACGCCCGGCATGCCATCGACATCATCGAACAGGCGCGGGGAGACCACGACGCCCTGGGTCGCGCTTTCCAGTGCGGTGGAAAGATCGAGCCGCACAAGGCCGCGGCTGCCATTGAGCCAGAGCTGCCGTGAGCGATCCACCACGATGCCGGTGATGCCTTCCAGGACGCCGGCGATATCGGTGCGGACCGCGCCGAATGCCGAAACGCCGCGGCGGATGGCCAGGCCTTTCTCACCTGCGACCAGCAGCAGGTCGCCCTCCGCCAGGATCGCGGTGATCGGTCCGACGTCCAGGCCGTCCTTCTTGCCCAGGGTCTGCAGCCGCGTGCCGTCGTAGAGCGCGACGGCGCCATCGGCAAACCCGGCGATGAGGCCGCCGCGGCCATCCGGCGCCAACGCGCTGCAGCTGTTGCGCTCCAGGTCCACCGGGCTGCGCCACGCACCATTGTCGTAGTGGCTGAGGAAGGTGCCCTGCACGCAGGCCCACGCCTCGTGGGCATTGGGGAAATACAGCGCCTGCGGCTGCAGGCCCTCGGCGGCGCCCGGGAACGGGATGCGTTGCAGTTCGCGCCCGCGCCGCAGTACCAGGTTGGTCCATTCAAACTGCCAGAACGGCGTGCGGTTGCCGAGTGCCGCGGCCTGCAGCCCGGCGCGCGACAGGCCTACTGTCTGCCGCTGCAGCGCGTAGGGCACCGGATCTTCGCCATAGCCGAGCAGATCGCCCGCGGAATTGCGGCTGACGACTCGATACGGATCATTCGGCCCCTCGGTGAGCGTGCGAACGCTCTGCGCACGGAAGCGGCTGAGGCCGAGATTGGTGCCGATCCAGATGTTGCCTTCGCGATCCTCGAACACCGGAACCGCAGCTGGCGAGGTCAGGCCCTGGGCGACGTTGAAGGTTTCCATCGACACCGCGGTCTTGCCGTCGAAGATCACCCGTGCGCTGCCACCGATACCGTCGATGCCGCGCATCGGGGCCCACATCACGCCATCGGAGGTGAAGACGAGGCGGCTGGCGACGATATCGGGAAGGCGGCGGGCCTCACGCTCGGTCTCCGGCAGCATGCCGTTGGCATCGGCGATCGGCATCGTGCCGCGGCCGCGGTCGGCCAGCCAGATTTCGCCGGACGGACTCTCGGCCAGCGTGGACATCTGCGCAACGCCGATGCCGGTGGCAATGAATCGCGCACCGCCCTTCGGGATATACCAGACCTGCTGCCCCACCAGTGCCCAGAAGGTGCCGCGTGAGTCATTCAGCAGCCAATGCCCGCGTCGCTCAGGCACGCCCATCGAGGCCGGCAGCTTCTCCCAGCGGCCGTTGATGAAGCGACGAAGGCCCTGTTCCACGGCGGCCCAGAGCACGCCCTGGTCGTCATAGGCAAAGCTGGAGACCACGCCGGGCGGCACGCCTTCGGCGCGCTGGTAGGTCTTCAGGTGCCGCCCGCCGGTGAGGTGGCCGATGCCGGCGTGGTAGTAGCCGATCCACATGCTGCCGGGGCGATCGGCAAACAGGGTGATCATGTTCAGCGAGGGCGCCTCGGCGCCGGCCACGCTTTCCTGGCGCTCGAAGCGCTGGCCATCGAAGGTGTAGAGACCCGAGCCCGTGGCCAGCCAGAGCTTGCCGGTTTCGTCCTGCTGGATATCCCAGATATCGCCCGGTGCGCCCTGGCCCGCCCGCCACGCGGTGTGGTTGTAACCGCTGAAACCCACGTGCTCGGGCGGATGCTGCGTGGCCCAGGCAACGGAACACACGGCCAGCAGCGCGCTCAGGATGAGCACCCGGATGGCGCGGCGGGTGACGGCGCGGCAGAGGATCATGCGGAAATACTGCGGGGATACGGCGAGGTAGGGGAGGGCTCCCGGGGCGCGGACAGCGGCCAGCCAGCAGGAGCGGGGCGAGCTTAGCACCCGCTTGAGGCGGGCAGCCATAACGCATTGGCAGTAGCTGCCGGCGCCGCGCATGGGCTCGATATACCCCGTTCGGGGCAGGTGGAAACCGATTACATCGGCTACTAATGCGCTTCATGGCTCAGGGGGAGCGATCTTGCAGCGGCTTTACGTGATGTTCCCTGACAGGGCGCCCGGCATCGGGCTGCTCTGGATGCGCCTGTGCCTGGCCGCGTCGCTGTGCCTGTCGATCGGCGACGACCCGTGGCACACCGCCGTCTCGCTGCTGGTCTCGGCACTGGTCGCGGCCGGATGGCTCACCCTGTTCGCCGTGCTGCTGGCAACCGGGGTGATGCTCTGGAGCGGCCCGTTGACCGCCCTGGTCCTGCTGCCGCTGGGCCTGTTGCTGCTTGGGCCGGGCGCGTATTCCCTCGATGCCTGCTCCTTTGGCCGGCGCGTGATCGACCTGGTTGGCGCCGCACGTAACCCGAAAGAGTAATCAACACGGCCAACCAACAGGGCTACGCCGCCACGCGAGGCACGGTCAAGCTGTGCTGCCCCCACGAACCCCTGCGGTCGATGGTCCACACCGTTCCCTCCGAAGCCACGCGGCCAGCGAAGGCTGCCCGCCAGCGTGCGGTACTTCTGACCCTGGCCCTGCTTGCCACGCCATCACTGGCGCTGGCCTGTGACGGCGGCGCCTGCACCGACGTCGGCGATGGCCAGCTGCAGCTGGATGCCTCGCTGCGCCTGCGTGGCATGTACTACGACCCGACCCGGTTCGGCATCGGCGAAAGCGAGGACGGCTATGGACTGCTGCGCGCCCTCGCATCGGCGCGGTACCGCCAGGACAACTGGCAGGCCATGCTGCAGCTGGGCGCCCATGCCGAAGAGGGCAAGGCCGGGGGCCCGGGCAAGACCGACCGCGGCGCACTGGACATCCAGCAGGCCTATTGGCGCTGGGAAGACAACGGCATGCACGTGCAGCTGGGCCGGCAGGAAGCCGGCTATGGCAGCTCGCGGCTGCTGTCGGTGCGTGACGGGCCGAACATCCGCCTTGCGTTCGACGGTGCACGCGTCGGCTGGGCCGGTCGCCTGGGTAAGCTGGACCTGATGGCGCTGCACGCGGTCGAGAACCGCCCCGGTGCCTTCGATGACCGTGGCGAACACGGTGCGCATCTGTGGGGCGCTTACGCCACCACCGCCCGCGGCCACGGCCCGGGCCAGTGGGACCTGTACCTGCTCGACTACCGCCGGGAGGCGGGCCGCTTCGCCGCCGGCAGCGGCATCGAGCGCCGGCAGACCGTGGGTGCGCGCTGGTTCGGCCATGCAGGCGCCCTCGACTGGAACACCGAACTGGTCGCCCAGGGCGGTGAACTGCGTACGGCGGCGGCCGACCTGGACATCCGTGCCTGGACGGTGGCCACCGACACCGGCTGGCAGTGGCAGAACGTGCCGCTGCAGCCGCGGCTGGGCGTCAAGGCGGATATCGCCAGCGGCGATGGCAACCTGCACGATGGTCGCCTGGGCACGTTCAACGCGTTGTACCCGAAGTCGGCGTACTTCAGCGAAGCCAGCCTGCTGGCCCCGGCCAACCTGATGGACATCCAACCCACGCTGGCCCTGCGCCTGCATGAAAAGGTGACCACCGAACTGGGCGTGCAACTGGCCTGGAAGCACCGTGGCGCGGACGCGGTCTACACCACGCCGGCGCCGCTGGTGGCACTGCCCGGTACGGCAGGCGGCCCCCGTCGCATCGGCAATCAATACAAATCCGAAACACGCTGGCAGGCCAGCGAACACTGGCAATGGCAGCTGCAGCTGGCCTGGATGGATGCGGGTCCTGCGCTGAAGCAGGCCGGTGGCCAGGACACGCTGTTCGCCTCAATCGTTGGAGCATGGCAATGGTGAATGCAACCGCATCACAGAACTCTGCCCAGGCCGGTGCCTGGTCCCCGCTGAAGATCGGCATGTTCCGATCGCTGTGGCTGGCCATCCTGGCCAGCAACATCGGCACCTGGGTCAATGACGTGGCCGCGGCCTGGGTCATGGCCGAGCGCACCGGCTCGCCGCTGATGGTGGCCCTGGTGCAGTCGGCCACCACGGTGCCGATCGTGCTGTTGGCGCTGGCCGCCGGCACGCTCGCCGACATCGTCGACCGCCGCAGGTACCTGATATTCACCCAGGGCTGGATGCTGCTGGTGGCGCTGGTGATGGCCGTGCTGACCCACCTGCAGATGCTCAGCCCGGAACTGCTGGTGGTGCTGACGTTCTGCATGGGCTGCGGCGCGGCGATGGCGATGCCGGCCCAGGCCGCGATCGTGTCCGAACTGGTGCCGCAGCCGATGCTGGCGTCGGCGGTTGCACTCAACTCGATCGGCATCAACATCGCGCGCTCGATTGGCCCGGCCATCGGCGGCGTCATCGTGTCCCAGCTCGGGGCCATGTACGCGTTTGCCTTCAACGCCATCACCTTTGCCGCCATGCTGGTGGTGGTGTGGGCGTGGAAGCGCGACGCGACCGCGTCCAGCCTGCCGCCGGAGGGCTTCGGTGCCGGACTGAAAGCAGGCATCCGCTACGCCACCAAGGCCGGCAAGCTGCAGGCGGTGCTGATCAAGTCGGTCGGCTTCTTCTTCTTTGCCGCCGCCGCCAACGCGCTGCTGCCGGTAGTGGTGCGCGGCCAGATGCACGGCGGGGCAGGGCAGTACGGCATGTTGCTGGGCTGCATCGGCATCGGCGCGGTCGGCGGCGCACTGCTGCTGCCCAAGCTGCGTGCCAGGCTCGACCGCGACATGCTGGTGCTGCTGGCCACGCTCGCCCTGGCAGGCAGTCTGGTAGGCCTGGCGCTGCTGCGTAGCTGGTATCTGCTGCCGCCGGTGATGATGATCAATGGTTTTGCCTGGATCACGGTGCTGTCCTCGCTGCAGATCGCAGCGCAGACGTCGGTGCCGGCCTGGGTCCGTGCGCGCGCCCTGGCGCTGTACATCATGATCTTCTCGGCCGGCATGGCCGCCGGTGGCCTGAGCTGGGGCGCCCTGGCCCAGAAGACCTCGCCGGAGCTGGCCCTGCTGGTGGCCGCCATCGGTGCGGCGGTCGGTGGCCTGCTGGTGTGGCGCGTGCGCATTGCCGGCACCGAGGAACTGAACCTGCGTCCGGCCGGGCACTGGCCCGCACCGGAGCTGTCGGTAGCCGTCTCGCATGATCGCGGCCCGGTGCTGGTCACCCTCGAGTACCGCATCGACGAGGCAGACCGCGCGGCCTTCCACAAGCATATGCACCAGCTGGGCATCATCCGCCGCCGCGATGGTGCCGTGGTCTGGGGTGTGGTCGAGGATGTCGCCAGCCCGGGCATCCACCTGGAATATTTCGTTGCGGCGTCCTGGCTGGAACACCTGCGCCAGCACGAACGCATCACCGCCGACGACAAGCAGATCCAGGAAGCGCTGCGGGCACTGCACAAGGGCGAGCGTGCCCCCGTGGTCCGCCACTTCGTGGGCGGCGGCGATGCGCCCGTGACCCCGCCGGCACACCACCACCAGGACATCTGACAACGCCGTTGTCTGCAGCAATGCGTTACACCGCAGGGCGCCCAACGGGCGCCCTGCGCACATGAGCCCTTCCGGAAACGTCCGATGCAGTCCCTGGCAACCCACCCATGCACAAACCTCACGCGGCTGGTCGACGAAGCGCTGCGCTCGAAGTCACTGCCCGAACTGCAGACCTGGGGCCTGCACCGTGGGCTGAGCTGCAGCGGGTCGGTGCACCACGAAGACGCCGGCACCATCCGCGGGCGGATTGGTGAGGGCTACTTCGAACTGCTCTGGGAAAAGCCGAAGACGCCTGCCCGTTGCGCCTGCATCGCGATGTCGTGCGCGCTGTGGGCAGCCAACCGGATCCTGGTGCTGGAGAAAGGGCGTATCGCCGCCAGCGGTTGCGACGCAGCCGCCTGCACGCGGCGCTGATCCGCACATTGGTGCAAGACGATCTATCAAGTATCTCGGACCATTCATCACCGAAACGCCCGGGCATCGGCGCACAGTACGTCCCACACCACCCACCCAAGCGAGTTCCCCCATGAAAACCATCACCCGCACCCTGGCCGCCGCCGCGCTGGCCTTGTCGGTCCAGGCCGGCCTGTCCGCCCAGGCTGCCGAACCGGCCACGCCGGCCGCCGTCACCAGCATCGCGCGCACCGCCAGCTACATCACCACCGCCGATGGCGTGCAGCTGTACTACAAGGACTGGGGTCCGAAGGACGGCCCGGTCGTCACCTTCAGCCACGGCTGGCCGCTGAACTCGGACAGCTGGGAATCGCAGATGATCTTCCTGGCCAACCATGGCTACCGGGTGATCGCGCATGACCGTCGTGGCCACGGCCGTTCCAGCCAGCCCTGGGATGGCAACGACATGGATCACTACGCCGACGACCTGGCCACGGTGATCAACACCCTCGACCTGCACGACGTGACCCTGGTCGGCTTCTCGACCGGTGGCGGCGAAGTGGCGCGCTACATCGGCCGCCACGGCACCGGCCGGGTCAAGAAGGCCGTGCTGATCAGCTCGGTGCCGCCCTTCATGCTGAAGACCGCCGACAACCCCAACGGCCTGCCGATCGAAGTGTTCGACGGCATCCGCAAGGCGCAGATGGATAACCGCGCGCAGCTGTACAAGGACATCCCGTCGGGCCCGTTCTACGGCTTCAACCGCCCGGGTGCGAAGGTCTCGCAAGGCCTGATCGATGCCTGGTGGGCGCAGGGCATGCAGGGTGGCCACAAGAACACCTACGACTCGATCGCCGCGTTCTCGGCCACCGACTTCCGCGCCGACCTGAAGAAGTTCGACGTGCCGACCCTGGTCATCCACGGTGATGACGACCAGATCGTGCCGATCGACATTTCCGGCCGCCAGTCGGCCAAGCTCATCAAGGGTGCGAAGCTGATCGTGTACCCGGGTGCGCCGCACGGTCTGACCGACACCCACAAGGACAAGGTCAACCAGGACCTGCTGACCTTCCTGCAGGAAAAGTAAGCGCGCGGGCCCCGGTTCTGCCGGGGCCTTCTGCTTTCCATCATCGACGTCGCAGACCGTGAGACCGCCCTCCGTATTCTCTGGGCCATGCTTACGACCTCCGCACATCACGGTTTCCAGCGCGCACCCATCCCCTCTGGCTGGGTGCAGACCGGCGAGCGCTGGGCGTTGTGGTGGAACGCGCGCGAAGTGGCCGCGGTCGTCCCGGACGGGCGACCGGGTGTTCGCCTCTGGATGAAGGGGCAGAAGATGTGGCAGACCAAGGATGTGCGTGCCGCCAGCGTCCGCCAGGGCAAACGCTTCGCCGAGCGCTGGTGTGCCGCGCGGCTGTACCCCGAGCTGCCATTGCGCGAAGCGGTCGCCAGGCTGGTGGAGACCGCGCCGCATGATCAGGCCCTGCCGTTACCGCCGAAGGAGCGGCAGCAGGTACGTCGTCTCGCCGACGCGGGCGGCCGCGATATTGCACGCATCAAGGAAGCACTGGACGCGCGTCGGCCGCAGCAGGCGCACTGAGTCCCTTGCGGCAGAGCGGAGCCCATGCATGAGCACGGGCTCCGCTGGCGGGTTTCACTTCGGCATCAGCACGCTGTCGACCACGTGCACCACGCCGTTGGACTGCATGACATCAGCGGTCGTCACCGAGGCCTTGCCACCCTTGGCATCGATCACCCAGACCTTGCCGTCCTGCAGCTTTACCGTCAGCGGCTCGCCCTGCACGGTCTTCAACGTGCTGGTGCCACCATGGCTGCGGGCCGCCGCGGTCAGCTGGGTCGAGGTGTAGGTGCCCGATACCACGTGGTAGGTCAGCAGCTTGGTCAGCTTGGCCTTGTTTTCAGGCTTCAGCAGCGTATCCACGGTACCGGCCGGAAGTTTTTCGAAGGCCTCGTTGGCGGGCGCGAAGACGGTGAACGGGCCCTTGCCACTCAGTGTATCGACCAGGCCGGCAGTCTTCACCGCAGCCACCAGGGTGCTGAGGTTCTTGGCCGTGGAGGCATTTTCCACGATGGTCTTGTTGGCATACATCGGTGCGCCGCCCACCATCGGGTTGTCGGCAGCAAACACTGCAGGTGCGCTACAGGCGACCGCAATACCCGCGGCAATGGCAAGACGCTGGATCTGGCTACGCATGTTCGTATCCTCACTGGACGAGGCCGCTCGGCCTCTTGATGAATGCAGGGGTGCCTGCGGATAACGCGCCGGTGGCAGCTTTCGCAGCGCGTTGTGCCTACCTCTACGTGTCATCGAGGCCGGTTGGATGCGGCTGAATTCAAGCGTCTTTTGAATGGTTCAACGACGTTGATGAGGCGTGACGAGGGGCAGGGGGGCATGCAGCGGGCTCGCGCCAGAAAATCGACACTATTTGGCCCGGGCGCGGGCTTTGCTACCCTTCGTCCGGGGCGCGACCACGCGCGCTCCGGATGCCAAGAGGATGCTTCGGTAGATGCCCAACAGAGCAGCGCGGAAATGGCAGGGCCTGCCGAAGTTCCAGGAAGCACCGCGCCGCAGGAAGATCGGCACCATCCTGTCACTGGCAGGTGTTTCCTCGATTCTCCTGGGGCTGGGCTGGACGGCGTGCTACCTCTACGTTGACCGCGCCGAGCTGGCCGCGCCCTTCCTTGGCGTAATGGCGGTCGGCGTTCTCGCCCTGGCCCGCAGCCGTCGCGCCGATGCCACGTCCCTGTTGATCGTCGCCCATGGCGTCTTCCTGTCCGTGGTGGGCGTGGCGGTGATCGATGCCCCGATTGCCTGGGTGCCGCGCTCGGGGCACTTGTTCCTGCTGCCGCTCGCGGCGGGTGCAGCTTTCACCTTCGATGCGCGCGAGCGCTATGGCTCACTGGTGTTCCCGCTGGTCTGCCTGGCCACGTTCGCAGCGTTTGCCATCGGCGCGCTGGATTTCCTGGCCCCCGGCACCTCGCCGCCAATCGAAGTGCGCGTGTGGGGCGCCCGCTCCAATACGGTCATCTCGATGACCCTGCTGGCCGCGATTTTTGCGATCTACCGCAAGGACATCGGCAACCGGCTGCGCCTGGAGCGCGAGCTCGGCCGTTCAGTGCGCAACGGTGAGATCGAAGTGCACTACCAGCCGCAGGTGCGCGGCAATGGCGTGGTGACCGGCGTGGAAGCGCTGGTGCGCTGGCGGCGTCCTTCCGGCGAACTGCTGCCGCCGGGTGCCTTCATTGCGCAGGCCGAGGAAAGCGGCGCGATCCGTGACATCGGGCTGGAAGTGCTGCGCCAGGCCTGCGACCTGCTGGCGCAGTGGTCTGGCCAGGCAGAGACCCGCGACCTGCGGGTTGCGGTCAACATCAGCCCCATCCAGTTGCTGGATGACGGTTTCGTTGCAGCCATCAGCGCCGTCATCCGCGAGGCGGGGGTAAACCCGGCGTTGATCGAGCTGGAACTGACCGAATCCGCGTTGTCGGCGGAGACCGCTGAGACGATCGAGAAGATGAAGGCGCTGGAAGCATTGGGCGTGACCTGGGCGCTGGACGACTTCGGCACCGGATTCTCCGGCCTGTCCACGCTGCGCACGCTGCCGGTACGCAAGTTGAAGATCGACCGCAACTTCGTCGACGAGGCCACCACCCAGGAACGCGCGCAGCACCTGCTGGGCAAGATCGTGGAGATTTCCCAGGTAATGGGCATGAGCGCGCTAGCCGAAGGCGTTGAAACCAGCGCGCAGCGTGATCTGCTGGTGGGCCTGGGCTGCGATCACTTCCAGGGCTATCTGTTTGCCCGGCCTATGCCGCGGACGGAGCTGGCGAACTGGCTGCGGCGCCAGTGCCTGGTCGTGCCCAGCTCGGCCTTGGGGAATCAGAAGTCAGGAATCCGGTTGTAGGCCGGCTCCAGCCAGCCCGGTCCTTCCGCGAACAGCTCGCGTGTGACCTGCTTGATCACATCGATGATCGGATCCTCGTCCCTGCTGCGGTAGTTCATCACGATGGGCGAGGTGGCATCCGTGTCCAGGGTGGCGCGGTAGAGCAGGGCAGGCTGCAGGTGGCGTGCAGTGGCTGGAATGAGGCACACCCCGCTGCCGGCGTTCACTAGGGCCAGCGCCGTCTGCAGCTCCTTCACCTCGTGCACTTCCTGGGGGCGGGCGCCGTGTTCCCTCAGCAGTGACAGCACCTGGTCGGCATAGCTGGGCCGGGGCCTGCTCGGGTAGACCACCAGATCGCATCCGTCCAGTTCCTGCAGCCGCACCGGCCGCGTGGCACGCGCAAGCCGATGCCCCAGCGGCATCGCCAGGAACAGCTGCTCCTCGCGCAGGATGACCCGCGTCACCGATGCATCGCCGGTAATGATCCGCCCGAAGCCCACATCGATCATTCCACGCCGCAGCGCGTCCTGCTGCTCGACCGATGTCATCTCTAGCCAGCGGACATCCACGTCGCCGCGGCGCTCCATCAGCCTGCGCATCACCGTGGGCAGGCCGCCGTAAAGGGCCGAGGCAACGAAACCCACGTTGAAGATGCGTTTGCTGCTCAGGCTGAGCCGCCGTGCGGTCACCTCCATCTGTTCCACGCGATCCAGTACCGCCAGCGCGTCTTCATGGAAGCGACGCCCCGCCTCGGTCAGGCGAACCGGGCGGCTGCCGCGCTGGAACAGCTGGGCGCCAAGCTGCTCTTCCAGCTGCTGGATCTGCTTGCTCAGTGACGGCTGGGTCATATGCAGCCGTTCGGCTGCGCGGGTGAAGTTTCGTGTCTCCGCCACCGCAATGAACTTGCGAAGCTGCCTGATCTCGATGCTCATGGGCGCCGTGTCTTTGCACGCCCGGCGAGCATGGTGCGGCGCAGCACTTCCGTTGAATCAAGGTGATACGTCATTTCCATGTCGCACTGGGAATAGTAGATCGCCCGATCTTATCTTGGACAGGCCCGGGCCGCGCCGTAAACATCGATGGCCGAAGACAGCACCGGGAAAAAGGCCATGCAAGCAGACACCCTATCGACGCCCGCCCAAAGTGACCGGCCTGCAGGGCCCTCCTCGCCGCTGAAGATCGCCATCGTCGGCGGTGGCATCGCAGGCGTGGCTTTGGGCGTCGGCCTGGCTGGCAGATCACACCTTGACGTCACCCTGTATGAGGCCGCCCGTGCATTTGGCGAGGTGGGCGCTGGCGTTTCCTTTGGCCCCAACGCCGTTCGGGCCGTGGCGGGCCTCGGCCTCGAACGGGAGTACCTTGCCCTCGCAGACCGTACGCCGGCGCCGTGGCAGGACATCTGGTTCGATTGGCGCTACGCGCAGGACGAGGGCCACATTGGCTCCAGCATCGCCGCGCCTACCGGACAGTCGTCCGTACACCGTGCCGAGTTTCTTGAGCTGCTGAGCCAGCGGCTGCCAGAGGGCATGGCACGTTTCTCAAAGCGTGCCGTGTCGGTTGCCGAGGACGAGAGGGGTGCGAGGATCCTGTTTGCCGATGGCAGCCAGGCCACGGCCGACCTGGTGATCGTGGCCGATGGCATCAAATCGGCCCTGCGTCATGGCGTCCTGCAGGGCCGGGGCGCGTCACCCGCAGACCCGATCTACTCAGGTACGCGCGCCTACCGCGGCATGATCGACACCGCCGCCCTGCGCCAGTCGTTCAGCACCTCGGGGCTGGATACCCGCATGGTCGATGTGCCGCAGATGTTCCTCGGCCAGGACACCCACGTCCTCACGTTCCCGGTCCGGCAGGGCACGCTCACCAATATCGTGGCGTTCACCACCCATCCGCAGTCGCCCGCGTGGCCCGAAGGCGAGCCCTGGGTGCGCGCCGCAACGTCGGAGGAACTGCTTGCGGATTTCGCCACCTGCGGCCCTGCGGTCAGGACGCTGCTCTCCCGCATCGAGCAGCCGACCGTGTGGGCACTGCACGATCTGCCGGAACTGGACGCCTATGTGCATGGTCGCGTTGCGCTGATTGGCGACGCCGCGCACGCGATGCTTCCGCACCAGGGCGCCGGGGCAGGGCAGGGGCTTGAGGACGCGTACTTCCTGGCGCAGCTCTTGGCCGATGCGTCGCTGCAGCCGAAGGAGATGCCTCGCCTCCTGCAGATCTATGAAGCCATTCGCGGGCCACGTGCCTGCGCCGTGCAGCGGACCTCGCGGGAGGCGGGCGATCTCTACGAGTTCCGCTCCGAGGAGGCAGGGGCCGACCGCGCCGCGCTGAAACACCTGCTGGAAACCCGGTTCAACTGGATCTGGAACCACGACCTGGACGGTGACGTGCAGCAGGCGCGGACGCTGATGGCCGCGGCGACAGTTACCGGGTAGTGCCGGCCGCTGGCCGGCAGCCCCAGGGACATGCCCGCGCAGGAACGCTCATTCGGCAGACGCGGGCATTTCCGGGAACCCGTTTGCGCGTACAGTCAGCAGCTCTGCGCGGCATCCGCCTCCCCCAAGCGAGCACCATGAAAAGACTGGCCGTCCTGCTGCTTCTACCAGCGCTCCTGCTTGCCGGTACAGTCGGCGCCGCTCCCGCAGCGCGGCAGATCGTGCACGCAGAACGGCTCGACGCATTCCTCGACCAGATGGAAGACAGCAACGCCGGCATCGGCAGCGTGTCCATCTTCAGGAATGGCCGTGAGGTCTACGCGCGCAGCTTCGGCCAGAAGCAGCTGACGGGCGTCAGCTACAACGCCGACACCAAGTATCAGATCGCGTCCGTCACCAAAATGGTCACAGCGATCCTCACCTTCAAACTGATTGAAGAGGGGCGTCTCAGTCTGGATGACCGGCTCTCGACGTGGTTTCCGGACATGCCGTCGGCGCAGGCAATCACCATTGCCAATCTGCTCGAGCACACCAGCGGCCTGGGAAACTTCGCCATCAAGGGCGGCACGGTCTGGGTGGTGGACAGGATCAGCGAGCCGGCGATTCTTGATGAGATCAGGAAGCAGGGCGTTTCGTTTGCGCCGGGGCAGGACACGGCCTATTCCAATTCCGCGTACCTGCTGCTGAGGATGATCCTGGAGAGACAATCCGGTCGCACCTACGCCGAGATGGTGGCCCAGGACATCGCAGCACCGTTGGGCCTCAAAAACTTCGCTTCGGCCGGTGTTCCCCAGCCCGACACGTTCCTCTCCTATGCGTACGAGGGAGATTGGGCCGCCATCAAGGACATCGACTACTCCAATGTCGTGGGGGTCGGCGATATCGCAGGCACACCCCATGACCTGAACCTGCTGATCACCGGCCTGTTCCAGCAGAAGATCCTCCGCCAGGCATCCCTGCAGCAGATGATTCCATCGCCCGGCAAGGGATGGGGCAGGGGGCTGGCAGCATTCCCGTATGGCGAGCGCCACTTCCTCGGCCATGGCGGTGATGTACTGGGCTCGCACTCGCGGGTGATCTACAACCCGGACGACGGGACGGCCATCGCCTATTCCACCAATGGCGAGCGCATCCCGACCAATGGCGTTCTCGCCGCGATCGTGGGGCTGGCATACGGCGAGGACGTCGATCTGCCTAGGCCCGTCCAGGATCAACCGAGCAACTGACGCAAAAGCAGCAGGCCGCCAACAGGGTTCCCAGCCTGATCCAGCGAACAGTCCATGCTTCCCCAAGGCGCAACAAACAGGCGATCGAGTACGGTATTGGCTTGCATCAGGCAGCTCATATCCCAGGCCGGGAATCGACGGGTTTCGATCACACTGTCGCCCAGCATATGCAGCCGCTCATGGTCACTGCTGGCCCTGATGCGGCCGATGGCACCCTCGATGCCGTCCACTGGCCCTTCGACGTACTGCAGGAACCGTGCGCCATCAAACAGCATTGCGCCGGTGACGCCCGCCATCCGGTTGAAGCGCTGGGCGCCGTGCACGATGCGTTCAAGACGGGGGGCATCAATGCCCGGCACAGCGAAGCTTCGATAGGCAACAGCACGCAGCATGGATCAGTCCGGTCAGGTTCGAGAAATCAAGGTACTCCTTCCTGCCTGGCCACGCTTGTCTATTTGCGTCCAACGGTCCGCTTTCGCTCCACGCGGTTTCACACGGGGATCAACGGTGCAGCACGCCACGTTCTCCCCATAACCGGGATGCTGCGCCAAACATCACGGCTGGACATCATATGTGCGAGCGAGAGGGACACGACAGCTGCGGTGCAGCCGGCGAAACAGGCCGGTTTCGACTGGACCGGGTTGAACGTGGAAACAAGGAGCGCGGAGGAGGCCCAAGCATCGTCAAGGTGCATGCGCACTGCCACACCTGCGACAGCGACTTCGTAGCGCGCGAGCCGCTCGGGCTGACAGCGATTTCCGGTGGCGCCGTGATCAGCTGCACCCACTGCAGCAATCGCCAGGCCATAGGCCAGGGCGTCTTTGACAGCCTGCCAGCCTCGGGACGTCCAGCGCCATCCGGAAGAGCGGAGCCGTGAGGCAAACGGAGCCTGAAATATTCAGCAATCTGGACACACCGTAAATCCACGTGATGCCGCCGCCACACCGCCTCTACAGACGGACCGGGATGCTCCCGACTCCCCGGCTGCAAGCCCGCAACCGGAACACAGAGCATCCCCCATGCGCGACCAGGTCAGATCCACACGCTACGCTACCCCGTCCCGCGTCCGCGAAGGGCGTCCGTTCCCCCAAGGCGCCTCTTTCGATGGCCAGGGCACGAACTTCGCGCTCTTCAGCGCACACGCCACCAAAGTCGAGCTGTGCCTCTTTGATGATCAGGGCAACGAGCAGCGCATCGAGCTGCCCGAGTACACCAACGAGATCTGGCACGGCTACCTCCCCGAGGTAAAGCCGGGCCAACGCTACGGCTACCGGGTGCATGGGCCTTACGCCCCGGCTGAGGGCCATCGTTTCAATCACCACAAGCTGCTGCTTGACCCCTATGCACGCGAGATCGATGGCGACCTGACCTGGGCGGATGAGCTCTACGGCTACACCATCGGCCACCCCGACGGCGACCTCAGCTTTGATGAACGTGACAGCGCACCGTTCATGCCCAAGGCCGTAGTGGTGGAAGACACCTATGACTGGGAAGGCGATGAGCACCTGCTGACGCCCTGGAACCGCACGGTCGTTTACGAGACCCACGTGCGCGGCTACACCCAGCGCCATCCCGAGGTAGGCGAGGACGTCCGCGGAACCTGTGCCGGCCTCGCCCAGCCTGCCGTGCTCGATTACATCCGCCAACTGGGTGTGACCGCCGTGGAGCTGCTACCGGTCCACGCCTATCTGGACGACAACTACCTGCTGGAAAAGGGCCTGCGCAATTACTGGGGCTACAACACGCTGGCCTTCTTCGCGCCCAAGCGCCGCTACCTGGCCAGCGGCCACCGCGACGAGTTCCGCGACATGGTCAAGGCCATGCACGGAAAAGGCCTCGAGGTCTTCATGGACGTGGTCTACAACCACACCGCCGAAGGCAATGAGCTCGGGCCGACGCTGTCGTTCAAGGGTATCGACAATGCCAGCTACTATCGCCTGGCCGAGGACAAGCGGTACTACATCAACGACACCGGTACCGGCAACACCTTCAACCTGAGCAACCTGCAGGCCATCCGCTTCGTCTGCGATTCCCTGCGTTACTGGGCGCAGGAAATGCACGTCGATGGCTTCCGCTTCGATCTCGCAACCATCCTGGGACGGGAGCCGACGGGATTCGACCAGCGCGGCGGCTTCCTCGATGCGGTTGGCCAGGACCCAGTGCTCAGCCAGGTCAAGCTGATTGCCGAGCCGTGGGACTGCGGCCCCGGCGGCTACCAGGTCGGGCACTTCCCGCCCGGCTGGGCAGAGTGGAACGACAAGTTCCGCGATACCGCGCGCAGCTTCTGGAAGGGTGACGAGGGCAAGTTGGCTGAATTTGCCACCCGGCTGACCGGCTCGGCGGACTTGTTCGACCGACGCGGCCGCAGGCCGTGGGCATCGGTCAACTTCATCACGGCGCACGACGGCTTCACCCTCAACGATCTCGTCAGCTACAACGAAAAGCACAACGACGCCAACGGCGAAGAGAATCGTGATGGCTCCAACAACGATTCGTCCTGCAACCACGGCGCCGAGGGGCCAACCGACGATGCGGGCATCAACGCCCTGCGCGAGCAGCAGATGCGCAACCTGCTGGCCACACTGGTGCTTTCGCAGGGCACGCCGATGATGCTGGCCGGTGACGAGCGCGCGCAGACGCAGGGCGGCAACAACAACACCTATTGCCAGGACAACGAAACGGCCTGGATCGACTGGGAACGCGACATCACCGAAGGGCGGCTGGCTCAGTTCGTCCGGGATCTACTGGCCCTGCGCCAAAGCCATCCGATCCTGACCCGCGGCCGCTTCCTCAACGGCCAGTACAACGAACAGGCCGATGTGCGCGACCTCACCTGGTTGAATCCCGCAGGCAGGGAGATGACCGATGAGGACTGGAATGACGCGGGCGCGCGCTCAGTCGGCCTGCTGTTGGAGGGCAGGGCACAGGCATCAGGCGTGCGCGAGCATGCCAGCGACGCCAGCCTGCTGGTGGTGATCAACGCCTACCACGAGGGTGTGGATTTCGCGCTTCCTGACGACGAAGGAGCCTCGCTCAGCTGGTCGATGCTGCTGTCCACGGATGCAGGCCTTGCGGGTGAGCAGGAAGTGCTGGGCGCTGGCCACTTCCTGGCCCCACCGCGCAGTCTCACCATTTTCCGTTGCGGGGCAGCGGCAGCCGGCTGAGCCATGCAAAGAAGCCCCGCTTTCGCGGGGCTTCTGTTTTATGCAATGTCCCACTTGTGCGCGGCGGCGGGCTTCTGCTTGTAGATCTCGCCAGCGAAGTCCACGTGCAGCTCCATCCAGTCGCCACCCTTCTGCCGGGCCAGTACTTCAAAGTGCTTGGGGTGACGCTGCGGCTCACCTGCAGATATCCATCCTGCTTGTTTCACAGCACTCAGCGCGGCGGCGGGATCTGCTTGCACGTGCTTGCCGGCAGGGTGGCCCGGCCCGTGGTGCGGCTTCTTGTGCTCGATCTCCATCCGCTTGCCACCGGTGCGGGCAATCCTGAGGACCTTGATCTCCGAAGGACGACGTTCACCTTCGAGAGTGACAGCCAGACCGGGCTTGATAGCGAAAGCCTCGACGCCTTTCGGCCCCAGATCAGCCAGGTAAGGCTGGCCATCCGCCAGCAGGGTGAACCGGTGGGCGAACACATGTTCAACAACGCCGGACAAAGCGATTCTTTCGTGGTGCGGCATGTATTTCTCCTGAGAGCGCCCATGCTCGGGCGCAGGTATCAGGTGGGCGCCGCACGGCGCGCGTGCAATGGGGTGCGACGCCTGGGTTCAGCGCAGGTTGCCCCGCGCAGCTCGCATGGTCACTCAACCAACGCCGGTCGGCCCCTCCAGAACCAGCCGCACCTTGCGCAGCAACTGCTGCCGGTTGAAGGGCTTGTTCAGCACCTCGTACTCCGAACCACCTGCATCCGTACGTTCAATCCCAGCTTCCGCATAGCCCGTCGTCAGCAACACCTTCAGCTTCGGCAGGCGGCGCTTGGCCTCACGGGCCAGCAGTACGCCGTTCATTCCGCCGGGCATGATCAGATCGGTGAACAGCAGGTCGAACACCTCGCCCTGTTCCAGCAGCGCCAGCGCCGATGCCCCATCGTTGGCGACACGGGTCTGGTAGCCGCCGGTTTCAAGCAGCATCTGCGCCAGCTCGGCGACATCATCACGGTCTTCGACAATCAGGATGCGCTCGCTGCCACCCCGGTCCATGGCCATGTTGGAGGGAGCGGCATCCTTGGTCAGCGCATCGGTGGTGGCAGGGAAGTAAAGGCTGACGGTGGTGCCGGCGCCTGGCTCAGAGGTGATCCGTACGGTGCCGCCGGATTGCTTGACGAAACCATAGACCATCGACAGGCCCAAACCGGTACCTTCGCCTTCCTCCTTGGTGGTGAAAAACGGGTCCATCACCCGCCGCACGATGTCCGGCGACATGCCGCTGCCATTGTCCTGCACCGAGATGCAGACCAGACGACCCGCCGGCAGGTGATCGAGCTCGTTGGCGGCCGCAGCCTTGGAGACCTCCACATTTCGCGTGGTCAGCAGCACGCGCTGGTCCGGGCGACCCTTCAGCGCATCGCGCGCATTGATGACCAGATTGAGGATGGCCACCTCGGCCTGGGTCGTATCGATCCTGCAGTTCCAGAGCGCGGGGGCGAGGTTCATCTGCAGCTCCACGTCCGCGCCCACACGCTGCGCGGCCAGCTCCACCGTGGAGGACACGAGGGAATTCAGATTGACCGTGCGGCCTTCCAGTTTCTGCCGTCGCGAGAACGCCAGCAGCTGCTGGGTAAGCACCGCGGCCTTGTTGGCGGCGGACTGCGCCTGGGTGGCGGCGCGCCTGACGAAGCTGTCGGACGGAAGCTCCTTGTCAGACGTCCCGGTGATCATCTCCAGATAGCCGGACATGACCTGCAGCAGATTGTTGAAGTCGTGCGCGATGCCGCCCGTGAGCTGGCCAAGGGCCTCCATCTTCTGTGCCTGGCGAAGCGAATCCTCTGCATCACGCCGGCGCGATACATCCAGCTGCGAGCCGAAGAAATACACCAGCGTGCCGTCGTCATCGAATACCGGCGACACAAAAAGCGCATTCCAGAAGGTCGAGCCATCCTTGCGGTAGTTCAGAACCTCGGTCGCCGCCTCGCGGGTCTCAGCAATGGCTTCGCGGATCTCGGCGATCGCATCGGGGTCGGTTTCCGGTCCCTGCAGGAACCGGCAGTTGCGGCCAATCAGCTCGTCACGCTCATAGCCGGTCATCTCTACGAAGGCCCGGTTGGCGAAGATGATCGGATTATCGGGCTGGTGCGGGTCGGTGATGATCATCGGCATCCGCGTGGTTTCCACGGCGCTGAAGAAGATGTCCGAGCGCTTGTCACCTACGGCCGCTTGCTGATGGCTTCTGACCGAGGGGGATGGAAAGCCCTTGAATTGATCGTTCGACACGCACGTCCTTTAGCAGCGGGGAATCTGCTCCGTCCAACCGCTGGAGCGTTTGAAGTCGCACACGATGCCACAACCAGAAATTTGTGACCGCGTTCATCATTAACAGTTCAGAAAGCACTTTTTGGGCTTCACTAGGTCATTACAGAGTGCTAGCCCTGTGCGGAGGCGCAGACGATTGCCTGCGCCCCCGCGTCCGGTCAGGCGATGCCCGCACCGCCGGTAACGCCGAAGACTTCACCGGTCAGGTAGCTGCCTTCCTGGCTGGCCAGCAGCACATAGATCGGCGCGATCTCCACCGGCTGGCCCGGGCGCTTCATCGGCACCTGGGTGCCAAACTTGGTCACCGCCTCGGTCGGCTGCCCACCGGAAGACTGAAGCGCGGTCCAGAACGGACCCGGCGCAACTACATTGGCGCGGATTCCCTTTTCGACGAGCTGTGCCGACAGAGCTTTGGTATAGGCGACGATGCCTGCCTTGGTGGTGGCGTAGTCCAGCAGGATCGCCGAGGGGTCATACGCCTGCACCGAAGCAGTAGTGATGACCGCTGCGCCGGGCGGCAGATGCGGAACTGCTGCCTGGCAGATCCAGTGCATTGCGTACAGGTTGGTCTTCATCGTCTTGTCGAAGTCCTCCGCGCTCAGCTCGGCGATGCTTTCCCGGTACTGCTGTCGGCCCGCATTCACCACCAGGATATCGAGGCCACCGAACGCTTCCACCGTGCGTTCAACCAGTGCCTTGCACCACTCCGGATCGGTGATGTCACCCGGCAACGCCAGCGCCTTGCGACCCTCGGCTTTGATCAGCGCAAAGACCTCCTCCGCGTCCGAGGCTTCGGACGGCAGGTAGGACAGGGCAACGTCAGCCCCCTCGCGGGCGTAAGCAATGGCCGCAGCTCGACCGATGCCGCTGTCGGCGCCGGTGATCAGCGCCCGGCGTCCGCTCAGCTTGCCCGAACCCTGGTAGCTGGTTTCGCCGTGGTCCGGCACAGGGTCCATGTCTGCCGCCTTGCCCGGCACCGGCTGCGGCTGGGCGGGGAAGGGCGGCTGCGGATACTGGCTGCGCGGGTCCTGCATTTTCAGACGATCATTCATGGTCGATCCTTATCGTGGGGCGGGGGAGGGTGGGCCGCTCAGGGGCAGCCCTGGGTGTCTGCAATGGTGGCCATGGCCATCACCTGGGCCAGGTGGCTCAAGCCTTGCGGGGTGTTGCCGAGGTAGTGGCCGGTGGCCGGGTCCACCATTTCGCTGAGCACGCCCTGGCAGCGGCCAAGCGCGCCGTTCAACGCATCCACGCGGGCGCGGGCGTCCTCGACGAAACCCAGCCGTGCGTAGGCCTCAGCCATCCAGTAGGAGCAGGCGATGAAGCAGCCTTCTTCTTCCGGCATGCCCGAGTAGCGGTAATGGAAGTCCGACTGGCCCAGCTCGCGGTCGATGGCGCGGAGCGTGGCCAGCAGGCGGTCCCTGCCGTCGAAGCGGAAGCGCACTGCCAGTGCCAGCGCCGCGTCCAGCTTGCCGCTGCCGGGGTACATCTCGAATGCCTGCAGGGCATCGGACCAGCAATGGGTTTCGATCCAGTCACTGATGCGGTCGCGCTCGCGTTGCCAGCGGTCGCGGCACGTCGTCGGCAGCTGGCCTTGGTCGGCCAGCTCGACCGCCCGCGCCAGCGCCTGCCAGCAGCTGATCTTGGACATCGTGTAATGCTCCAGCTCGGGCAGTTCCCAGATACCGGAATCCTTCGCGCGCCAGTGGTCCGCGCAGAGGTCGGCAATGCGTGAAAGCAGCTCCGCGCTGGCTCCATCCAGAATGTTGCCGGCCGCCACGAAACAGAACGCCGTCTCGAAGATGTCGCCGTATATGCCATGCTGGTGCTGGTCGCCAGCAAGATTGCCTTTCACCACCGGCTGCGTATCGCGGTAGCCGCGCATGGGCAGTTCCTGCACCGGCTCGACCATCTCACCGTCCAGGGTGAATACGACCTTCGGCCCATGGCGGCGCAGCTGACGCAGCAGCCAGGTGAATGCCGCTTTGGATTCCGCCTCCAGACCCGCGGCCAGAAACGCCTGGATCGTGTAACCCGCGTCGCGCACCCACGCGTAGCGATAGTCGAAATTCTTGTCGCCGCCAATGCGCTCTGGCAGCGAGGTCGTGGCGGCAGCGGCAATGGCGCCCGAGGGCGAGTACAGCAGCAGTTTGAGGGCCAGCGTGCTTCGCACGAACGTGGCGCGGTCCCAGCCGTCGTAGGACACATTACGTGCCCACGCCTTCCATTCCCGGTCGGTCAGGTCGATGCGGCCATCCACTTCCTCCACCGACGGCGCCACCAGTGGCTCATCCTCGCCGACCACAAGCGCTACCGTCACCCGCTCGCGGGCACTAACCGTGCATTCACCGCGTGCACCTTCGTCGGTCCACCGCAGCTGCAGCGCCGGATGATGGATGACGACACCCAGCAGCCGCTGCACATGGAAGACCGTGTGCTCGCCAATGGACGAACAGTAGGGGCTGGCTGATTGCGCACGCGTGCTCGGGAACATGTGCACGGCAAAACGCACCTCGCCCTCCAGGCCCTCGATGCGCCGCGCCAGTTCGCACCACGGCAGGCGACCCGCGTTGCCGCTGTTCAGCGATTCCGTCAGCGACGCACGGCCGGACGCGGTCGTGAAGATCGTCTCCAGCACGTTGCTGTCCGCCCGGTAATGACGTTCGACGGTGCAAGGCTCGGTGGGCGCAATGCTGAAGTAGCCACCATTGCTGCCGTCCAGCAGGCGATCAAACAACGGCGGGCTGTCCATGTTGGGCGCACACCACCAGTCGATGGAACCGTCGCAGCCGGTCAAGGCGACGGAACGGCCTTCGCCCAGCGCCGAGTATTGTTCGATGGGCAGCGCGCCGTCGCGCCTGCGCTCACTTGCGACCGGTGATTCGCCGATCGTCGTTTCATCGAGGGAGGCAGCCTCGTGCAACGTCGACATCAACGCACCCTCCGGCAAGCGTGCAAGGCTGCCGGAACAGCGGTAGGGGTGCACATGATGGACATCTCAGACGTGGGGTGCATCGAAACTAGGGAGCCGCATGCGCAAACAGAGTGAGGCAGTGTTCAACGCCACGTGATCATTGCGCGGCGTTGACACCCGCATGCACGCTCCATGGACACACCGACGACCATGCTCGCGCCGCTACACGCTGAGGTCTGCATGCAACGTCCCACACTTTTCCTCCTGCACAGCCTGGGCGCGAGCCATCGGGAGTGGGACGCGGTGCAACGCGTCCTCGGAAATCAATTCGAATGTGTCGCACTGGACATACCTGGCTTTGGCGGAAGCTCCGCAGGCAGCGCGACCGACATCGATGCCCTCGTGGACTGGCTACAGCAGGAAGTCACCGTGCGCTCGCCCACCTGCTGGTTCGCCGTCGGCCACAGCATGGGTGGCAAGATCGTCTCGCTGCTCGCCGCTCGCAGCCGCGACGGGGTTCAGGGCCTGGCTGGCCTGGCCGGTGTACTGCTGGTGGCCGCATCACCACCGTGTCCGGAACCCATGCAGGAAGCGCGCCGCGCGAAGATGCTCGCGTGGTTTGCCGGAGGCCCTCCCGCCCGCGCCGATGCTGAAGCATTCATCGACGCCAATACGCATCGACCGCTGCAGGGGGCCTCCCGCGAAGCCGCCATCCTCGATGTGCTGCGCACCGATCCCATCGCCTGGCGTGCCTGGCTGAGGAAGGGTAGTCGCGAACATAGGCAGGAGGAGGCAGCCCACCTGCACGTACCTGCACTGATACTGGCGGGCGCGGAGGATGGTGACCTCGGTGAAGCCGCCCAGCGTGCGTTGAACGCGCCGCATTACGTGCACGCAGCCGTCGACATCGTGCCGGACGCTGCGCATCTGATTCCCGTCGAGCAGCCGGAGTGGCTTGCCCACCGCATTGCAGCGTGGGCACTGCCACTGGCTGCACGCGCACTGCCGCCGACATTCATCCAGTTGCTGGATGCCGAACGGGTTGCACCGCGCATGCGTGCCCGCCTGCTGGCCCGACATGCCAAGCCGCTGCCGCTTTCTGAGTCTGCGCTGCCCGCACGCCGTCTGGGCATGCTCGCTGCCTTGGCGGCACGACTGGTACCCGGCGCAGATGCCGATGATCTCGCACTGCGCGTCGGCCACGCCCTGGTCAACCATGAGAGCGACGGCTGGCGCTTTGCCGATCTGCCGCCGGATGCGGATGCGTGGGCGCAGGCGCTGGACCAGCTGGATGCCGCTACCAATGGATTCAGCACGATAGCGCCCGCCGCGCAGCACGCACTGCTTGAGCAGGTGCAGCGGCAGTGCGTCGACCTGCCACCGGGCGCCGTGCTTGACCCTGCGCAGTGGGCGTTTTGGTTTGAAGACGCGAGGGCGCTGTTTGCCAGAACCTGGATGAGCCTTCCATCGACGTGGGCCTCCATCGGCTATGACGGCTTCGCTGTCGGTGGCAAAGGTGCGCACAGTCCCGGCTACGAGCACACCGAGGCAGGGGTCATCGACGCGTGGCAGCTGCCATGCTGAGCCGAACCCAACACAGCGATGGAAAAGATGAGTCAGTCGATACCGTCATCATCGGTAGCGGCGCCGGCGGTGCGCCTCTGGCGGCCCGCCTGGCCGAGGCGGGCGTATCGGTCCTCGTGCTGGAAGCCGGTCGCACATTCACGCCGGATGATCACCTCGCCGACGAACTGGCGACGGACATCTACTGGATGGAAGAGCGCCTCAGTGGCGGCCAGACCCCAACCGCCTTCGGCGCCAACAATTCCGGGCAGGGCGTAGGCGGCTCCACACTCCACTGGGGCGCGTTCTGCCCGCGGCCCGATGCGCGCGACCTGCGCCTGCGGTCGCTGACAGGACAGGGGGCGGACTGGCCCATCGCGGATGCCGAGATGCGGGCATACGTGCAGCGCGTCGAGGCCTTCATCGGCGTATCCGGTCCCGCGCACTACCCATGGGACCCGGCGCGTCAGTACGGCTATCCGCCCGTGCTCCGCAACGCCTCGGCCCAGGCCATGCAGCGCGGCTGCGACGCTGTGGGCCTGATCGCAACCGATGCGCCCGCCGCGCTGGTCAGCCAGGCCCGGCAGCAAGCGCACTGGGGCATGCGCCAGGCCTGCAACCACTGTGGCGCCTGCCATCAGGGCTGCAGCAATGGCGCCAAGGCCAGCATGGATACCTCTTGGCTGCCGTGGGCGAAGGCGCACGGCGCGGTCATCCGCGACCAAAGCCGCGTGGTGGACCTGGAGCGCGATGCCCTTGGCCGTATCAGCGCAGTGGTTTACCAGCGCGAACAGCGTCTGCACCGGGTGAAGTGCTCGGCGGTGTTCCTGTGCGCGGGCGGCGTGGAAACACCGCGTCTACTGCTCAACCTGGGGTTGGCCAACAGCAGTGGCCAGGTCGGTCGCAACTTCATGGCCCACGTAGCCACCCAGGTGTGGGGGTTCTTTGACGCGGACATGTGCATGAACCGCGGTTACCCGTCCTCGCTCATCACAGAGGATTTCGTGCGCCCGCACGACGCCTCTTTCGCCGGCGGCTACCTGGTGCAGAGCCTGGGCGTGCAGCCTGCCACACTGGCCAACACCTTGGCCCGCGGCGCAGGTCTGTGGGGCCAGCCGCTGGTGGATGCACTGTCTTCCTACCGGCACCTGGCCGGCATCGGCATCAATGGCGAGTGCCTGCCGCAGGAGGGGAACCAGCTGACCCTCAGTGATGAACGTGATGCCTTCGGCATGCGCCGCGCGCGGGTCGATTTCAGCTATGGCCCCAACGAAAAGGCACTGGACGCACACGCCCAGGCCGAGCTGACCCGCATCTGGGAAGCCGCAGGTGCCACCGGCATCATTACCGCCGCGCGCTCGGCCCACACCCTGGGCACCTGCCGCATGGGCGACTCGGCCGACACCGCCGTGGTGGACGCCGACGGGCGCAGCTTCGACATCCCCAATCTCTTCATCTGCGACAACTCCACCTTCCCCAGTGCTCTGGCCGCTAATCCGGCGCTGACCCAGATGGCACTGGGCCTGCGCACCGCCGAGCGGTTCCTGCAGACACTGCCACCGCGCAGCACCACTTCTTCCCCAACAAAGGACACATCATGGATCTCGGAATAGCAGGGCGCATCGCGCTGGTCAGTGGCGCCGATTCGGGCATGGGCAAGCAGACCGCACGCGAACTGCTGCAGGCCGGGGTACGCGTGGCCATCACCGATGTACCCGATGGCACCCTCGACGAAGCCCTGCAGGAATTGTCGCCGCTGGGCGAAGTGATCGCCGTTGCCGGTGATGTCACCGATGCGAAGGATGTGGAACACATCTGGGCCTCAGTACGCAGCAAACTCGGTGACCCCGACATCTACGTCAACGCCGCGGGCGTCACCGGCGCCACCGGCGATTTCCTTGATGTCGACGACGACGGCTGGCTGCGCACGCTGGACATCAACCTGATGGGCGCGGTGCGCATGTGCCGCCACGCCATCCCCGCAATGCGCGCCAAGGGCTGGGGTCGCATCGTCCTGTTCGCCTCGGAAGATGCCGTGCAGCCGTATACCGACGAGCTGCCGTACTGCGCCTCGAAGGCGGGCGTACTGAGCCTGGCCAAAGGCCTGTCCAAGCAGTACGGAAAGGACAACATTATGATCAATACCGTCTCACCGGCCTTCATCCATACGCCGATGACCGACGCGATGATGCACAAGCGCGCCAAGGAAAAGGGTATATCGCTCGAGGAGGCCATCCGCACTTTCCTGGACGAAGAGCGCCCCGGCATGGTGCTCAAGCGCCGCGGGCGTCCGGAAGAGGTTGCCGCCGCCGTCCTCCTGCTGTGTTCCGAGCGCGCCAGTTTCATCAACGGCGCCAACATCCGCGTAGACTCGGGCTCGGTCTTCACCCTGGCTGGGTAAAATCTGTCTCCGGCCCAGGTAGTGCCGGCCGCTGGCCGGCGATTCCCCGATGGACGACGACGATGCCCACGATCACCACCGCCGCTGACTGGAAGCACCAGCCGCTGCCGGAGCGTCATCTTTCGCTGACGCTCGACTTCCACCTCGATGCTGCGGAGTCGGCCTGCGTGCGCCGTGGGCTTCTGCCCCTGGAAATGGAGGACAAGTGGTTCCTCTACTACGAGGGGAATACGCTCTACATGCACCGCAGCTGGACCGGCTTCTGTATTGCCCAGGTACACTTCGTGCCAGAGGGCAACGGACTGCATGCGGTCAGCGCGGAGATCAATCGCGACCCTGAACAGTACGCGGGTACCGACGATGCCGCGGATATTGCCCTGATCGAGCGGATGGTGCGTGGGATGGGGGCCTCACAGCGTTACCTCGAACAGCGGCAGGCCGGTGGCCATGCTTGGGTGACCATCACGCCGCCGAAGCCACCATAAAGACGGCAGTTCCTGCTCAAGCTCCCCACGCGATGTCGGCGTCGCTGGCGGCCGCCTCGAACTTCGGCCGTGCAAACCAATAACCTTGCATCAGGTGGATACCAAGGTCAGACAGGCAGCGCGCTTCGTCTGCCGTTTCCATGCCCTCGGCAATTACTTCGATGGACAGCTGGCTGCACATGGCCACCACCCCGGCAATGATCGCGCGTCGGGAAGGGCTGCGGTCAACGCCTTGGATGAGGGCCATATCCAGCTTGACGATGTCGGGCTGGAAGTCGGCCAGCAGGTTCAGTCCTGCGAATCCCGCGCCGAAGTCATCGATGGCCGTCTTGAATCCGATGCGCTTGTATTCCGTAAGAATCTCCGCCAGCCATTTGCCATCGTCGATCTTCTCGCCCTCCACCGTCTCAAAGATGATCCGCTCGATCGGGAAACCATACCGGCGAGCAGCCTCCAGCGTGGAGCGGATGCACACCTCTGGCCGATAGATCGCGTTAGGCAGGAAGTTGATCGACAGATGCGACTGCATCTGCAGCGAGGCTGCAATCCGTATGGCCTTTTCGCGGCAGGCCTGGTCAAACGAGTACTGGTTCTCAGCAATTACCTGTGAAAGCACCGACTGGGCAGACTCGCCCGCCGGACCGCGCACCAGCGCTTCGTGAGCGAAGATCCTGCGTGCACGGATGTCCACGATCGGCTGGAACGCGTAGCTGAACTCAAACGGCAGCGGCGCCGCATCCCGGCACAGGGCACATCCGGCAGGTCGGTCGGGGGTGGGCATGCGTGCCATCTCATACGGCAGGAGCCATCAGCCTACTGGCGGCCGCGACAAGGCGGAGTGCAGGTGCATAAAGGCGCTGAGCGCTTCAGTGCGGCTACAATGCGTCCAGGTTACGAAGGAGGGCCTCAGCCTGCTGGGCAATGGCATCGCGCTTGCTGGCGGGCATCCGCGCCAGTTGCCGGTAGGGCATCTCAAGGCGGGGGTTGCCGCTCAGTTGATCCGCATTCCGTGCCAGGAAGTCCCAGTACAGTGCATTGAACGGGCAGGCCCTTGGCCCGGTGGGCTGGTCGTGGCGGTACGGGCATCGGCCGCAATGGTCGCCCATGCGGTGCAGATAGGCCGCGGCAGAGACGTAGGGTTTGGTCGCCAGCAGACCTCTATCGGCGAACTGGCTCATGCCCACCGTGTTGGGCAGCTCTACCCACTCGAACGCGTCGATGTAGATGCCCAGGTACCACTGGTGTAGGGCGTGCGGATCCAGCCCGGCGAGCAGAGCAAAGTTGCCGATCACCATCAGCCGCTCGATATGGTGGGCGTGGGCATTGGCCAGCGAGCGGCCGATCGCAGCGCGCACGCACGCCATGCGCGTGTTGCCGGTCCAGAACCATTCCGGCAACGGGCGGGTATGGCCGAACGCGTTGTTGTGCTCGTAGCCCGGCATCTCTGCCCAGTACACGCCGCGGACATACTCGCGCCATCCCAGAATCTGGCGAATGAAGCCCTCCACCGACGGCAGCGGCGCACGACCTTCGCGGCCGGCCAGCTCCACCCGGACAATCACTTCCCAGGGCGAGAGCATCTTCACGTTCAAGGCAAACGACAGCAGCGAATGGAACAGGCGCGACGCCTGCGCGCTGATCGCATCCTGGTACTCGCCAAAGTGCGGCAGGCCATGTTCAATGAAGGCGTGGAGCTGCTGCAGTGCCTCGCCCCGGTCCAGCGGCCAACGCAGCGCATGCGCATTGGGATTGCCAAAGCTGGCGACGTCGGCATCGCGGATCGTCTGCCACAGCGCGCTGTGATCGTGGCTGGGCCGCAGGTCCGGCGGCTCGGGTGGGTCGCCCGGCCACGGCTTGCGGTTCTCCGCATCGAAGTTCCAGCGACCGCCCAACGGCGCGCCATCGGGCGCGAGCAGCACGCCATGGCGCTGCCGCATGTAGCGGTAGAACACCTCCATCGTCCAGCGCTCGCTACTTCGGTTGCCGAAGAACTGCGCCACTTCGTCGCGCGTGGTCAGGAAGTGCTCGCTGTCCACGCAACGCACCTTGATGGCCTGCTGCGCCGCGTACTGGCGCAGCTGCTGGTCCAATCGCCATTCGTCCGGCGCCTGGTATTCCAGCTGGCTGGCCCCGTGCTGGTGTAGCAGCAGGCTCAGATTGGCGGGTAATGATTGCCGGTTTGCAGGGTCATCGATAGCCAGGTAGCAGACCCGGTGCCCACCGTCGCGCAACTGCTCGGCGAAGCGACGCATCGCAGCGAAGATGGCCAGGATCTTCTGCGCGTGATGCAGCACATAATCCGTTTCCTGGCGGATCTCCATCAGCACATACACCACATCGTCCGACTGTTCAGCAAACCACGGGTGGGCAGGATTGAGCTGGTCGCCCAGCACCAGGCGCAGGCAGGTCACGAAACGCTCCTGATCGGACGAAATGGCATCTGTGGGGGAGGCGAGGGCAGCGGCGTCGGGTTCATGGCGGAAGGGGTGTCGACTACCTGAACATCTACGCAGCGGGGGCCGCTCTGGATGCATCCGATCCCGCGCTCACTGCGTAGGCGAGGGACTATGGCAAAGATGAAGAAGCGAGCAGACCTGCCGCAGAAGATCTGCGCGACCTGTGGCCGCCCATTCGCCTGGCGCCGCAAATGGGCGCGTGACTGGGACAACGTGTGTTACTGCTCGGACCGTTGCCGTGACCAGCGCGGGCGGACGGGCGCCTAGCCGAACTTTGGCGGCAGACGCGACCTTCATCGCGAACACAGCACAATAGCTCGCTTTCCCCGCAGAACAGGGAGGCAGGTGGCGCCATCGTGAGAGCCCTTTCCTTTATTGCCGCCACGGTGCTGGCAAGCGCCGCACTTCAGGCCAGCGCATCGGAGCGCGACCCGGATGCAGCGCCCTATTTCGAGCCCGGCGGTGCCGTGCGGTTCAACTATGGCTGGCTCGATTACGCGCCTACCAACCGCCTTCAGCTGGAGCTGCTGCAGGCAGACATCGATACGGGAACCGGCCCGTTCTCATTTTCCGCCCAGTACCGCTGGTATGACGGCTTCCACGCCGTGCACCATGCCTATGCAGGCTGGCAGCTTTCCGAGCAGACCCAGCTGAAGGCCGGTATCCAGCAGGTGCCGTTCGGGCTGCTTCCGACGGCATCGCAGAGTTTCTGGTTCGGATCCGGCTACTACTTGGGTATCGAAGATGACTACGACCCCGGGGTCGTGCTGAGTCACACCCAGGGCGACACCACTTGGCATGTCGGTTGGTTTTCCGGCGACGAATACGGCTCGGGTGCCCGTTATGACCGCTACTCGTTCGATGTGGCGCAGACCGACGCGCTGCCGTATCGCGAGCGGCAGCGGCTTCATGCAAGGGTAGAGCAGACGCGCAGCTGGGCAGCGGGCGAACTGCTTCTGGGCGCATCAGCCTTTGCAGGCAAGGTGCAGAACACCCAGTCCCGCCGCGGTCATGACCACCACGGGGCAGCCGTCCATGTACAGTGGAAGCGCGATGGCTGGACGGCGCAGCTGCAATGGGCGCGCTACCGGTATGACATCCCCGGAGAGCGGATTGCAATGTCAGCCTTCCAGGCACCGTTCGAGATTGCCGCACAGGCCGATGTGCCGAGCGCCAATGTCGCCTATTCGTTTGCAAAAAAGGGCCGTCTGGATAATCTGACCTGCTACAACAACCTCAGCATGACCCGCCCGGTGGGGCATAGCGCAGGCGTGCGCGATTCGTGGCAGAACGTGACCGGCTGCAGCCTGCAGAAGGGCATCATGACCACGTATGTTGATTGGATTGCAGGTCGTGATATGTGGTTTGCCGGAGGCGAGGGTATCGGCATCAGCGATGGTGGGCCCTCCCAGTGGCACTCCCGCTTGAACGTAAACGTCGGGTTCTATTTCTGACGAGACGCATCGTCCCCGTAGAGTCGAGCCTGCTCGACTGCTTTTGACTGGACGACTTCAGCGAGTCGCGCACCCGCCCCACATTGTGGCCCCTGCAGGTCATCCGCAAGGGCCAACTTGACGCCCTGACTCCATCTGGACGACGATCCACTCGCCAAGGGGGACGCCCATGATCAGCCCAGTTCGCCGTGCACCACGCGAGGCAGCGACCCTGCCGAAGAAACTACGCCATTACCCCATTGAATGGCGTTCCGTCCTGGGCAGGGCGTGGTCCAGATCGGGCAGGTGGGGGGCGGCGGTGTTCGCGCTCCTGTACCTGACCTGCCTGCTGTTGGATCTGCTCGACAGTGGCGATTCCATCTATCTGATCGTGATGGTAACGCTTCCGTTCTCTCTGGTGGCTTTCGCAGCTGCCGACGCCCTGCAGGCTCAGCTTGGGCTCTCGTTCGAGGCGCTCCACTGGGTTGCCTGGGCCCTTCTAGGCGTGATCGGGCTTGCTGAGTTCTATGTGATTGGGCATGGATTGGGTAGCGCGTGGCGGGAGTGATGCCGGGGCATGTCCACACCGACTTCGGAAGCCTCGCGAATGCATCGTGTCTGGAATGAGAGGCAGCTCTGGCTGATAGCGATTTTCGTCGCGCCAGTGTCCTTTCTGGCGTCCAGCGCACTGATCTCGCTGGTGGAGGCTCTGATTCCCAGCGCAATGGAGGGAGGTGGCTGGGCTCAAGTAGAAGCCAGCGTCAGCACGGGTCAAATGGTCTACGCTCTGTCGCTAGCCCCAGTGTTAGAGAATCTCATTCTCTACGCAGTTGTCGCGCTGCTGGGAAAGGCCTTCAGGGGAGACCTCCAGATCTCCGGCGCTGCAGCGATGCTCGCTGCGATGGCGCACATCCTGGCGTCTGGGCAGCCGGCCTACGTTGCTGTGTTCCCGGGCTTCTTTGTCATGAGCCTTCTGATCCTGCGTGCAAAGCGCAGGAGCAAGGGCTACTGGCTTTCAGTTGTCCATCATGTGGCCGTGAACAGCATTTCTGTCGCTGGGTTGCTGTTGCGCGGGCACCAACTTTGACTTCTCGAAAGCGCCCAACTGACCGCCGGAGTCAGTATCAGGAAACGCCTACAGTACGAAGCGGCAAATCCCTACTGTGCACCAGCTGTTCAGTAATCGCAGAATCCCGGCAGCTGGATAGACGGATCGTTCACATGTTGAATCGAATTGCATCCCTGAGCGCGGTGGCCGCCCTAGCGGGGGCGTTGTCTACACCCGTGCCAGCAAGCGCAGGCGAACGCCCGGCGCGTTGGGAGACGGTCAATTTCGAAGAGCTCAAGAAGCAGGACGAATGGCGACGAGCGTCGCCTACCGCGTTCGCCAAAGTAAGCCTCGACATGAACAACGATGGCTTGAAAGACGAAGCGACGCTGGTCATCGACCGCGGCAGGCATCACTCAGGGCTGAGAGTCTGCTTTGGGAGGAAGGAGCCAAAATCGCCGTCCAACTGCCACATTCTTGTCGATGATGACCTGGAAGACGCCTATGACATCATGGGGCTGAATGTGCGCGCGCCGGGCTGTCACCTCTACAACACGATGAACGACCTCGTCGATGCTGGTGGAAGGATCTGCAGCCGGGCACAGGCACTCGAGTACTACCGAGTCGGGAGCGCTACCTCATTCTTCCTCTATGATCAAAAGACTGGACGCTTCAATCGCTACTGGGATTCGGACTAGTTGGCGCCGTCTTTGTTGGAGCCTGTCCACGCTGAGACGGGCTTCAAGCGGCAGTCGGGCAAGGCACTCAATGGAAATGCCGTTGGGCAAGGACACCCCGGTTCCGGGCCTGGAACAGAGCGATGCCCTGACGTTCCATGGGCTGCACAGCCGGGTGCAGGGTCTGAGGAACCAGTCCATCTACCCAAAGGCTGGTTCGGTTGAGAAGTGGTCGTACCGCGTTGGCGTTGGGGCCGCACTGATCGGGCTGGTCAGCGGCCTGCTGCTTGATCGTTGGGTGCCTGCGATCGTGCTTCTGCCGGTGGCGCTTACCTGCCTGGTTGTGGAAGTCGGAGGCTTCCTGGTTGGCGGATTCCTGAGTTTGCGCCGGGAGTACCGTCAGTACTCCCAGCCCCGGTTGTCCCATGCCAGGGAAATGGACAACGATTTCCTGCATTGGCAGTCCGTCGTTGACGAACTCTGCATGTTTCCGCGCGAAGATAGAGAGCAGCGGCTCCGCTATGTCAGCGCATTGCGCACCCGCATGACCGAGCGGATGGGCATCATGTACGGAGGGCTGCAACGCCTCGGTCCATTTCCGCTCCTGATCGCGCTGTACCTGCAGTTCCGCAACTGGCGCTGGGGCGACTGGACGGGGGTCTTCGACATCGGCTGGGCGGGCGCCATCCTGATCTTCGCCCTGGTGCTGCTGTACCTGGCCGGATGGATTCTGATCGCCCAGCGAACCCGGCTTGATACCTACGTTTCGTTGCTGGAAGCCTCCCTCCAGGAACCCGCCAAGTAGAATCGAGCTTGATCGACTCGCTACCTTGCCTCGTCTCCTACAGCTCGACCAGAACCACACCCGTAAGGCGCCCGGCACACGCCTCCTGCAGGGCGGTTATCGCACTCTCAATACCCTTGAAAGTCGCAGAGGGCAGGTGGATGCTTCCCTCACGCTTCCACGTCTTCAGATCGCGCAGCCAGCATTCAAACGCCTCGGGCGAATGATCCGCGCTATAGCCGCGCAGCGTCATGTCCTTGAAGATGAGGTGGAAGGTGTCCAATGTCACCGGCGCCTGCAGTGACGCCTTATCTTCGTTCAACTCGGCGGTCAGCGCCCCGAGCAGGACGCCACGGGCGCCTTCGCGTGCAAGTTTGACGGCCGCCGCGAGCTGCTCGCCGCCAACCATGTCCACGATGACATCGATACCGTCGGGTGCAGCGTCTGCCAGCTGGTCGATCATCGGGCCGCCGTCGCGGGTGACGACCGCATCGTATCCCAGCGTTTCCTGCATCCAGCCAGCCTTCCTGAGACTGCTCGTGCTGCCGGCCACACGCGTGGCACCCAGCAGTCGGGCGATCTGTCCCGCCATCGAGCCGATTGCTCCGGCGCCGCTGGTGACGAAAACCGTGTCGCCGTCCTTTACCGTGATACCGCGGGTGAGCGCGGCATACGCCGTCCAGCCGTGGCCGAGATAGGCCGCCGGATCCGGTTCGCTGCAAACAATGAGCCTGCAGTCGTCTTCGTGCAGCAGGGCATGCTCGCGCCAACCGAGCGGATGCATGACAAGGCTGCCGACTGCAATGTCGCAGGCCGAGCCTGCCTGGACCACTTCCCCGATCGCGCCGTCCGCCAACGTGTCGCCGGGCTTGAGTGGCGGGAACGGAATTCCCTCGGCAGCCATTGCATCCTCCTGCGCCATCAGCCGCGTCGAGATGGACACGCGGAACCAGCGATTGCGGACCACAACCTCATGCGGTCCGGGCGGGGGAATGGGGGTTTCAGCGACGGTGAAGTCGCCCGGGTCGATTTCACCCCGGACATGGCGGACGAGCTTCACTTCACGGGTATGGGATGGGTTTGCAGACACGACGAGCGCTCCAGATCAAGAAGTGCGCTCTCTTCTGGCGGAATCACAGAATGTGAGCGTATGCTCATGTTATCGACGGAGCTCGTACATGAATACTCGCATTCCCCCGGCACCCTGCAGCATGCGCAAGGCCCCGAGACAGCAGCGTTCCCAGAGCACGGTGGAGTGTATTGTCGAGGCGGGCGCTCGCGTTCTGGCGGAGCGGGGCTGGGCAAGATTCACGACCAACGAGGTGGCGCGCACCGCCGGCGTCAGCATTGGGTCGCTGTATCAGTATTTTCCAAACAACCTGGCGATTGCCGAAGCCATCCGCAAACGGCATCTCGACGAGATCCTGCAGCTGCTCCCCGACATCGAGGATCAAGCGGAGGCCATTTCGCTCGAGCAGTGCATTGGCCGCTTGATTGACGGAGTCATCGCCATTCACGCGAAGAACCAGAATCTGCACCGCATTCTTCTCGACGAAGTACCGCTCGCGCCGAGGGAGTTCTATGAAACCTTCGAGCGCGAGTATCACGGGCGCTATGAAGCCCTCATCCGGGCGGCGGCATCGCCAGGCGATACCGGTGCGGACCATGCGGTCGCGGCGCGAATTCTCGCGGATGCGCTGGAAGGCATCGTCCACTCCGCCGCCCGCCGGAATGACCTCCTGTCGCCCGCTGCGAAAAGAGAAGCGACACGAATGATGCGGTCCTACCTGCAGGCGCGAAAGAAGGGCTGACTACACCCAGGTCTTCGATGGTGCGCCCAGGGAACTCCGGCATGAC
>DOKO01000451.1 GCA_003510825.1 Stenotrophomonas sp. | reverse complement strand
CCGTGCCGAGGCGGCCGCTGCTGCTCCGGCAGCTGCCTCAACCGCGCCGAGCACGGTGAAGGCCTACGGCACTCGCGCCATGGGTCAGCGCATCGCGCCCATGGAGATTCAGCGGCGCGCGGTGGGCCCGCACGACGTGCTCATTGACGTGCTGTACGCCGGTATCTGCCATTCGGACGTGCACACCGTACGCGGTGATTGGGGTACGCCTGCGTTCCCGTGCGTGCCTGGTCACGAAATCATCGGCCGCGTGCTGGCGGTCGGTTCGAAGGTCACCAAATTCACCGCAGGGGAGATTGCTGGCGTGGGCTGCATGGTGGATGCCTGCGGCACGTGCGAGAACTGTCTGGCCGACCGCGAGCAGGTCTGCCTCAACGGCACCACGTTCACCTACAACGCACCGGACAAGGTGTCCGGTGGCTCCACCCTGGGTGGCTACTCGGAAAAGATCGTGGTGTCGGAGCGCTTCGCGATCCGCATTCCGCCGGGAATGGACCTGGCCTCGGCCGCCCCCATCCTCTGTGCGGGCATCACCACGTTCTCGCCGATACGGCATTGGGAGGTACGGCCGGGCCAGCGCGTGGGCGTGGTCGGCCTCGGTGGGCTGGGCCATATGGCGGTGAAGCTGGCCGTGGCCCAGCGGGCGGAGGTGACCATCTTCACCACCTCTCCTGGGAAGCTTGCAGATGCCAAGCGCCTTGGGGCAAAGCACGCGGTGCTGTGGAGCGACGCTGCCGCGCTCAAGCCACTGGCGAACAGCATGGACGTCATCATCTCCACCGTTCCCTACCCCTTCGAGGTGCAGCCGTTGCTGGACACCCTGAAGCTGGACGCCACGCTGGTGAACGTGGGGCTGGGTGAACCGCGTGGGCTGAATCCTTCGGCGATGGCGTTTGGGCGCAAGAGTCTCGCCGGGTCCATGATCGGTGGAATCGCCGAGACCCAGGAGGTGATCGACCATTGCTTTGCGCGGAACATCCGGCCGGATGTGGAGTTGATTACGCCTGATCAGATCAACAACGCGTTTGATCGGGTGGTGGCCAAGGATGTTCGCTATCGCTTCGTCATAGACTTCGCAAAAAACAAGGTTTAAGTCATATTGCCGCTTCCAGTTGCGTGAAATCTGCCGGCTTGCGCCGGGGGCGGCGGAAGTCCGTCCATGATCAAGAGCCAAGATCGATCCTACCCCCGATAAACATCTCTAATCCCCTGCCCCCACCGATGTCCGCTTCCGGCCAAGAGCGGACATCTAAGACTTGATTAGATGTGCCTAGTTGGGCAGAGAACATCAAGGATCGTCAGATCAGAGTAGTTAGCCGTTCCGACCAAGCTCTTTGCAGAGTGACTTCGCGGACTCACGTAGTACATGCATGGGGAAGGCTCCAAAGCCGAGCATTAGTCCAGGCCTTGAGTCGGTTCCATACATTGCCGAAATCGGCCGCGCATACAGGCCGTTCAACATCAGGTTGCGTGACACCTCACTGTCAACCAGATGCGGAGGAAGCCAGATCAGCACGTGCATCCCTTGATCACTCGGTTGGATCTCGAATCCTGCGGGCAGCCCCCGTCGTAATGCATCGAGCAAGGCATCCCTTCGCTCGCTGTATAGGACACGCGTACGTCGGACGTGGGCCTCGAAATATCCCTTGCGGAGGTATTCGGCAAGGATTAACTGATCAATTGTGGGCGAATGGCGGTCCATAAGAGCACGTGCGCCGGCCAGTGCCTTTGTCAACGCCTTTGGCGCGATGATGTAGCCCAAGCGCATTGCGGGAAACACGACTTTGCTGAAGGTCCCTAAGTACACTACGCGCTCAGGACAGAGCCCTTGCATCGCCGGGAACGGATGCCCCGCGTAGCGCAGTTCGCTGTCATAGTCGTCCTCGACGATCCAGCCGCCCTTTGCTTGTGCCCAAGCGACCAGTGCCTGTCTTCTGGCCATGCTGAGCGGCATGCCTAGCGGGTACTGATGGGAAGGCGTGACGAAGGCCACCCGCACAGCGTCCCTATCGACAGTTCCGAAGTCCGGACACATTCCCTGCTCGTCGACGCGTGCTCGCGTAGTAGGAATCCCGAGATCGTCTAGCACTGTCGTGAGACCGGGATAGGCAGGATCTTCGACAAGGGCGGTGCGTTCGGCACTCAGAAGCACTCGGCACGCTGCATATATGCCCTGCTGCGCGCCCGCAGTGATCACGACATTGTCCGCGTCACACTTCACGCCTCTGGAGTGACGCACGTAGCCGGCAATCGCCTCGCGCAGCAAGGGCTCCCCAAATGGGCTCCCATATGAGCTCGGCGTCGAGGCAGCTGCGCGGATTCGGTTGCCGATGCGCACCCAATGGCGATCAGGAACCACCCCGGTGGCGGGCTGGGGTATTGCGAAGGGCACCGATGGCGGCGGATTGAGGGCATCTACGACCGCTGCCAGTCGGTCGATTGCGGTCAGGTCTTTCAAGTCCGCAGGCGTCTCGGCGACGCCTACTGCGGCATCCACGCGGCCCGTAATTGCACCGCCCACTACGCGCGTGCCTGAACCGACTCGTGACTCGAGATAGCCCTCGGCGATCAATTGATCGAACACCTTGATGACGGTGTTGCGCGCAACCCCCAACGAGCTCGCCAAGGCCCGACTGGACGGTAAACGTTCGCCGGCAACCAGCGCGCCCTGTTCGATCGCCCCCCGCAGACGCGCGAGTAACTGCCGCTCGAGCGGCTTGGCGCGGTCGAGGTCGCGAAGCGACGGGAGGGTCGCTGGATCATGGGAATGGGACATAAGCGGACCATTACTTCTGGGGCGAATTGGATCTTAGTGGTAGTCCAATCTTTGCGCATCATGCGTGCCTTCGGACAGGAGAATCAACGTGGCGACCCCGACAAAGCAGGACCTGATGAAGCTCCCTGACAACCTGCCAGTCCCGCAGGATGATGGGGCTGGAGACCATCTGACCGGACTCTGGCTGCCGTCCATCGCCCTCAAGTCAACCTTGGCGGAGGGCGTCGATCTCTCGCTGCTTCGCGGCCGGAACGTCGTCTACGCCTACCCGATGTCGGCCCGGCCGGATGTGCCGTTGCCGGCGGGCTGGGATCAGATTCCTGGAGCCCGTGGTTGCACGCCCCAAGCCGTGACCTTCGAAGACCAGAAGGACGTAGTCCGGGCCTTAGGCGCGGATGTGTACGGGCTCAGCACCCAAAGGCACGAGGAGCAGCGCGAGTTCACCGATCGCATCGGACTGTCGTTCCCCCTCCTAAGCGATGCGGACTTCAAGCTGACTGATGCCTTGCGTCTTCCCACGATAGAAGTGGAGGGCACACGCATGCTCAAGCGCATCACGCTGATCATCCGCGATGGCGTGATCGAGAAGTTCTTCTACCCGGTATTTCCGTCGACGCGCGCAGCGGGTGACGTGATCGAGTGGCTGCGACAGAACCCCCTGCAGACCGAGCGGCCCCGGGAGCAGACCGTCACGCTATACACCAAAAACAATTGCGTGCATTGCCTGTCCGCCAAGCAGCTTTTGCAGCGACGAGATGTCCGCTACGTTGAGATCAACGTGGAGAACGAGCCCAATGCGATGCTCGAAATGGTGGCCAAGAGCGGCCGCAAGACCGTTCCGCAGATATTCCTGGGTGAGCATTACGTCGGCGGCGCAGACGAACTGTTCCAGGTGCTCAACGCCTGACCTGCAGAGCCTGTCCTGCACTTGACAGCTGACTCCCCTACGGTGCGCCAGACTTTAGGCCTGCGCAGGAGCACTGAAATGACCAAAACAATCCAGACCGGCTTGTGCGCGTTTCCACTCACGCCTATGGTCGAAAATCGTCCTGACTTGCACGCATTCGCGCATCTGGTCAGCCGCCTTGACCGCTCGGAGGTAGACTCCATCTGCGTGCTGGGGTCGACCGGCAGCTACGCCTACCTGCGACTGGATGAGCGCAAATTGCTTGCGCGTATCGCTGCAGAGCAGGCTGGCGACACACCGCTCGTCGTAGGGGTGGGAGCGTTGAGCGAACGCGACGTGCTGGAACTGATGGAGGACGCGCAGAATGCCGGCGCACAAGGCCTGCTTTTGGCACCAGTGTCCTATCAGCCGCTCACCGACGATGAAGTGTTCGGCCTCTACGCGCGCGCCAGCAGCCACTCGTCGGTCCCCATCTGCGTGTACGACAATCCAGCCACGACCCACTTCACCTTCAGTGATGCACTCTACGCACGTATCGCTGCGTTGCCTCGGATTGGCTCGATCAAGATTCCGGGTCTCCCTGTAGGGACCGTCTCGACAGCGCAGCGGATCTCACATCTGCGTAGCACCCTGCCCAATTCCATTGCTCTGGGCATCAGCGGTGATGCGTCCGCAGCCCGCGGTCTGATTGCGGGCTGTGATGTCTGGTACTCGGTCATCGGTGGCCTATTTCCCGATCTCGCCGCGAAGATTGTCCAGGCCGCGCGAGCCGGCGACCACGAGCGCGCCAACGCCGCCTCAACCGAGCTCTCGCCCCTGTGGCATCTGTTCGATCAACACGGTGGCAGTATCCGCGTCGTCGCGGCCGCGGCCGAGCTGCTCGGACTCTGCGAAGGGCGCTGCCTCCCCGCGCCGCTCGTGCCGCTTGCAGGAGACGACCAGCTCGCGCTGCGCATCGTGTTGCGTCAGCTCAGGCTTCTGTAGCGTAAGCGACCTCTACCATATCGGCATCCGACGGAAGAGTGCGATTGATCTAGGTCGCGGCAGGAAGTATCTCCCACGTGATGATCGAGCCGCGGATTGTCTCTTGGCGCATGATTCGATCGATGTCCGCTTTCGGCCAAGAGCGGACGGTCGCGAATCCGGAATCAGGCCGATTCGCGCAGTGAGGTCGGCTTGAATGAGTTGTTAGGCCGCAGCCTACACGGTTGACTCGCGAACCGGCACTCCTTGATGGATTGCATGCTCAGCCACTGCTCGGTTCAGTTCATCGTCTTCGATAAGGCAGTAGACCCGCCGCAGTTCATTGAGGACTCCGTAACGGACGAATCGTTGGGCCTCCGAACGAATCGTAAGCTGCCGAGAGGCGCACATTTCCTTGAGGCGGCGTGCAATGGAAGACTCGTGCTCTCCAAGGTCATAACTCAACGCCCCCTTCAGTGCCATTACATTGACTGCGGAAGCAGCAGCCAGCTCCGGCAGTACGGCCCTCATGGCCTTCAGGTCCAGGAAATCAGCTCCGTCAGGAAACACTATCGAAAGGTGCTCGCGATCCTCTATGCGGCGATGGACGACCCAGCCCGGATCAGTCCCATCCCAGATGTACTTGAAGCCGGAGAGATCCGTCATGCGGTCCAACTACCTAATGGGCGGACCCGTGAGTCCGGTTATACGACTTATCCACAAAGCACCGTATGGTGGGGCTTTGCCCTTGATACAGCTCGATCTTAGGCCCGCTGGGTCCGGCTGATAAGCCGGCGTATAACCGGACCCAGCGCTAGGCTCGGCGGCCGCACCAATGACCGCTATGGGTCGCTTGTCGACATTACCACCCTTTGCGCGGGCCGCAGTCGGCACGGCGTCTGCTTCCGGCGAGAAGCAGACGACCGCAGCCCGCGCAAGCGCGCGCTACTCCCTCTTTCGGGGCAGGCGGGCAGCTGGACGTGCAGGCAGACTCGCCTTTTTTCCGGGAACCGACACCACAATGAGCACCTCCAACCGCAAGACGGCCAGCTTCGGCGTGCCGTGGGAATCGGCCTATGGTTATGTCCAGGCCGTGCGCGTGAACAACTCGATCTTCGTGTCGGGACAGCTCTCGCATACGCCGGAGGGACAGCTGGTGGCACCGGCCGCCCTGGGTGCTGATGGCAAGCCTGCCAACTTCGACACCATGGAGGCGCAGATGAAGCGCACCTACGAGAATGCACAGGTGCTGCTGGCCGAGCTGGGCAGCTCGCTGGCGGATGTGGTCGAGGAAACCCTGTTCGTCATCGATGTACCGGCCGCATTCGCCGCCAGCGGCAAGATCCGGCCCGCCGTCTATGGCCAGCCCGTCCCGCAGGTGGCCAGCAACCTCATCGGGGTGTCGGCGCTGGCGTTTCCCGAACAGCTGATCGAGATCGCATTCCGCGCGGAAGTGCAGTCGTAAGCCCAAGCCTGCGGTATTGGAAAAGGCCCGCGTGCACCATCATCGCCGCGGGCCTTCGCATACTCCGCCGATCAACTCACATTCCCAGATCGGACAACCCCGGGTGTTCATCCGGGCGGCGGCCCAGCGGCCAATGGAACTTCCGCTCACTTTCCTTGATCGGCATGTCGTTGATGCACGAGAAGCGGCGTTGCATCAGACCATCAGCGCCGAATTCCCAGTTCTCGTTGCCGTACGAGCGGAACCAGTTGCCCGAGTCATCGCGCCACTCGTAGGCGTAGCGCACCGCAATGCGGTTGTCGGTGAAGGCCCACAGCTCTTTGATCAGGCGGTACTCGAGTTCCTTCTTCCATTTGCGGGCCAGGAACTGCCGCGCTTCCTCGCGGCCGTGGGTGAACTCGGCGCGGTTGCGCCATTGCGTATCGAGCGAATAGGCCAGCGAAACCTTGTCGGCATCGCGGGAGTTCCAGCCATCCTCGGCAAGGCGCACTTTCTCGATGGCCGATGCAAGGGTGAAGGGGGGGAGCGGCGGGCGAGGTGCTTCTGCGGACACGGTGGGGCCTCCAGTCAACATGGATGAACGGGGTACTTCGGTGGGTTTTGATGATGCAGGCGTCAGCGCCTGGCCTGCTCCAACAACAGCTGCGCAACATCCTTTGCGGTGTCTGCGGCGTCATGGTCGCCCATCACGCGCGAGACGGTGATGGCGCCTTCCATGAGCACCAGCAGCCGGCGTGCAAGTGCCTCCGGCTGCTCGATATCCAGTTGCCCGGTCAGTTCCAGCGTGTAATCGAGCAACTTCTGTTTGTGATGCTTTGCGATGCGGCGGATCTGATCGTCGGGGTCGCCGACCTCGCCTGCCGTGTTGATGAACGCACAGCCGCGGTAGCCCTCCGATGCAAACCAGCTTTTGAGCACGGTGAACATGCCGAGGATGCGTGCTTCGGGCGTTTCGGCCTTGTCGCATTCCTGCCGGAACCAGGCCAGCCAGCGCACGTCGCGCGCACTCAATGCGGCAGCGGCCACGTCGTCCTTGTTTTCGAAGTGGCGGTAGATGCTCTTGCGCGCCACGCCGGAGGTCTTCACCAGCAGGTCCATGCCCGTGGCATGGATCCCGTTCTGGTAGATCAGCGCCTCGGCCGTGGCCAGGATCTTCTGTTGGGTATCGGGGGTCTTGTTCACGGCTCCAGGGTAGAACGATCATTCTCCCTCGTCAAGCGTTCATTGCACATGCCGTTGTGGCGGCACATCCATCCAAGACGATCTATCAAGAAAGTCGGACAATTCATCACCTTGCGACCTGAAACCCGGCGCAAAGTACGTCCCACCACCACCCAACACGAGATTCGCCATGAACACCTTCACCCGCACGCAGGCCGTTGCCGCCCTCGCCCTGTCAGTCCAGGCCGGCCTGTCCGCCCAGGCCGCCGAACCGGCCAAGCGGGCCGCCGTCACCAGCGTCGCGCGCACCGCCAGCTACATCACCACCGCCGATGGCGTGCAGCTGTACTACAAGGATTGGGGCCCGAAGGACGGCCCGGTCGTCACATTCAGCCACGGCTGGCCGCTCAACTCGGACAGCTGGGAATCGCAGATGATCTTCCTGGCCAACCACGGCTACCGCGTGATCGCCCACGACCGTCGCGGCCATGGTCGTTCCAGCCAGCCCTGGGATGGCAACGACATGGATCACTACGCCGATGACCTGGCCACGGTGATCAACACTCTGGACCTGCACGACGTGACCCTGGTGGGCTTCTCCACTGGTGGCGGCGAAGTGGCGCGCTACATCGGCCGCCATGGCACCGGCCGGGTCAAGAAGGCCGTGCTGATCAGCTCGGTGCCGCCGTTCATGCTGAAGACCGCCGACAACCCCAACGGCCTGCCGATCGAAGTGTTCGATGGCATCCGCAAGGCACAGATGGAGAACCGTGCGCAGCTGTACAAGGACATTCCGTCGGGCCCGTTCTACGGCTTCAACCGTCCGGGTGCGAAGGTCTCACAGGGCCTGATCGACGCCTGGTGGGCGCAGGGCATGCAGGGCGGCCACAAGAACACCTACGACTCGATTGCCGCGTTCTCGGCCACCGATTTCCGCGCCGACCTGAAGAAGTTCGACGTGCCGACCCTGGTCATCCACGGCGATGACGACCAGATCGTGCCGATCGACATCTCCGGCCGCCAGTCGGCCAAGCTGATCAAGGGTGCCAAGCTGATCGTGTACCCGGGTGCGCCGCACGGCCTGACCGATACGCACAAGGATCGGGTCAACCAAGACCTGCTGACCTTCCTGCAGGAAAAGTGAGGGATGGGGGCTCCGGCGATGTGCCGGGGCCCTTTTTTACAGTCAGGCTCTCGCCGCCGCACGCCACGCAGGCCACGCCTCGCCAATCACGCCCACGGCGGATCTCAGGAACAGCAGCGCGATCACCGCTCCCACCGCAATGTCCGGCCAGCCGCTTCCGGTCAGCGCCACCCCAGCGGCAGCCAGCAATACACCGATGTTGGCGGCCACGTCATTGCGCGAGCATTCGAAGGTGCTTTTCATGTTGATGTTGAGCGCGCGGAATCGCCACAGCAGTGCCAGGCATACCAGGTTGGCCACCAGCGCGATGGCGCCGAACCCCAGCATCAAGTCGCTGGAAGGTGGTACGCCGTGGACCAGTTTGCTCACCACCTCCACCACGATGAAGACGAAGAAGGCCAGGATCAACAGCCCCTTGGCCAGGGCTGCACCGGCCTCCCAGCGCGCCCCCCGGTTCACCGCCCACAGGCTCAGTCCGTAAACGATCGCATCGCCCAGCATGTCCACGGCATCGGCCTGTAGGGCGCTCGAGCGCGCCACGAGGCCCGCGCCGAACTCGATGAAGAACATCGCCAGGTTGATGATGAGCACCGCCACCAGCACGCGCCGCTGCGCGCTGTGCAGGGCGAGTGCCTCCAGTTCCTGGCGCTTGTGGCCGCAGCAATGGTCCATGGTGCGCTTCTGCTTGAAAAAGAATGGGGCAACCGTTATCAACCCTGTAGCCCCTACAAGGTCAAGCCCATGCCTGCCCCCCTCACCATCGGCCAGCTGGCCCGCCAGACCGGCACCAAGGCCGAAACCATCCGCTACTACGAGAAGATCGGCCTGCTGCAGCCGCCGCAGCGCTCGGAGGGCAACTACCGCTGCTATGGCACGCAGGACCAGCGGCGCCTGTCGTTCGTGCGCCGCGCACGGGAACTGGGCTTTTCCATCGAACAGATCCGCGAGCTGATTGCCTTTGGTGAACAGCGGGAGCACGAGTGCAGTTCGGTGGACGATGTGGTGAAAGCGCACATCGCGGACATCGAACGGCGGATCCAGGATCTGCAGGCGCTGCAGGGCGAGCTGGAGCGGATGATCGGCAACTGCCCCGGCGGCCGCGTAGCCGATTGCAGGGTGCTGGAAGCCCTGCAGCCGCAGCCTGCTGCCTGACCACTTCGCGTGGTCACGCGCAGCCCGGCCTGGCAACCACACGATTGATAAGAGAACGCGAAGACCTGGAGAGAACACCCGCATTCCTCTTTCACTCCATGTTTGTCGGGCCTTCCGCAGTGACGTCCTACCCTGCAGGCTCCTCCACGACAGGATGCCCGACATGGCCATCAAGACAGCGGAAGACCTCTTCATCCATGAACTTTCCGACATCTACAGTGCCGAAAAGCAGCTGACCAAGGCCCTCCCCCGCCTCGCCCGTGCGGCCGAGAATCCAGACCTGGCGGCAGCCTTTGAAACCCACCTGGAGGAAACCCAGGGCCAGATCGAGCGTATCGACCAGGTCGTCGAAGTGCTGGGTATCCGCCTGAAGCGGATCAAGTGCGCGGCGATGGAAGGCCTGGTCGAGGAAGGCAAGGAGGTCATTGATGCCATCGACAAGGGCCCGGTACGGGACGCCGCCCTGATCGGCGGCGCGCAGAAGGTCGAGCATTATGAAATCGCGTCCTACGGCACCATCGCCGCGCTGGCCAAACAGCTCGGTTACAAGGATGCGCTGCCGTTGCTGCTGGAAACGCTGGAAGAGGAAAAGGCCACCGACGAGAAGCTGACCCTGCTGGCCAAGGGCGGCGGCAATGCCAGGGCAGCCCAGGCTGCCTGAGCCCCGTTCCGCTCGCCCCGGCGCCGCCGGCGATGGCGGCGTCGCCTTTGTCACGCACTGAAGAGGCCGGCATGCATCCGGACATCCTTGGCTGGGCGGCCACCATCGTGCTGATGGCCACGCTGATCCGGCAGATGGTGAAACAGTGGCAGTCGCCCCACCCGGAAACGGTCTCCAAGTGGCTGTTTCTCGGCCAGATGACCGCTTCAACGCTCTTCACGATCTACAGCGCCCTGCTCGGCTCCACAGTTTTCGTGGTGACCAACGCGCTGCTTCTGCTGACCGCGGTGGTTGGCCAGATCATGGCGTGGCGTCGCCGCCGCGTCAGTGCAGGAACCCAGGGACGCTGACCATGCACGTGAAGAGCGCCCTGATCATCATCGACCTGTTCAGCCTGTTTGATTTTCCCGAAGGCCCCACGCTAGGCCCGGTGGCCGTCAAGGCGGCCGGAAAGGCGGCGATCCTCAGGGATGCGTTCGACGAACGGGCACTGCCCGTCATCTTCGCCAACGACAACTTTGGAGAATGGAAACGGGATTTCCCGGGCCTGGTTGAAGCCTGCCGCCTGCGTGGCGGGCACGCCGCTGACATTGCCCAACGCCTGGCGCCGAAGCCAGATCATTACTTCATCCTCAAGCCCAAGCATTCGGCCTTCCTGGCGACGCCGTTGCCTGTGCTGCTGGCCAAACTGGGCGTGCAGCGCCTCGTCCTCGCTGGCATGGCGCTGGATTCCTGCGTGCTGGCCACGGCGCTGGATGCGAACTCGCGGGAATTCGAGACCGTGGTGGTCGGGGAAGCGACCGCAGCGCTGCCCGACCGACGCCAGCCCGCACTGTACCTGCTGCAACGCTCTGGCGCGGCAAAGGTGCTGGGCGTGCGTGAGGTCATTGCGCTTCTTGGCACGTGACCGCTACGGTCGCCCATCGCAGTTCAGACCAGATGCGGCTGAACCACCGCGGTGAGGTGGTCCATGGCCGCCCACGGGCTGCCCTCCCTCCCCGCGCGCCTGACGAAGCCGCGCCAGTCGGCATAGGCCGCCTGGCTCAGTTCCCGGGCGTCTGCAGGCAGCAGCCGCATAGACCAGTACGGGAACATCCGGCGCCCTACCCGACCACGGGCCAGCTCGACGATCTCGCGGTGGCTGCTGGCACCCAATATCCGTGCATAGGCCACGCCCAGAGCGTCTTCCGGCCCTTCGATGTACTGCAGGAAGCGTTGCCCGTCGAACAGCAGCACGCCGGTGATGCCGGCATCGCGGTTGAACCGGGCCGCGTCTTCGACCATCGCGGCCAGGCGTTGCGGGTCAAGGTCAGGGAGTGCCTCACTGGCGTAGGCGATTGCGCGGTTTGCCATGATGGTTGCGGATGGGTTTGCCTGCAACAAAATGTACGAATGTCGCGTCAACGCGAGGTCATCGCGTGCATCGGCAGGATGTGACGACGCTCCAGCGTCAGCGCTCCGCCAACATCGCCTGCAGGTGCAGTGCATTCGACACAGCATGCCCGTGTGCGGTGTTGTCCAGGATGATCCACGCCGGCCCCTGCTGCGCTGCCTGCCTGGTCTGCTCTGCCAGCTCGCGCAATGCGTCCTCCGCATAGTTGCTGTAGTACATGCGCGGGCGGCCGTGCCAGCGCCAGTAGCTCCAGTGTCGCGCGCCCCCAGGCGTGGCGGCCTGTGGGCAGCGCGCGGGGTCTGCCGCGACGCGGGCGATATCATGCGTCACCATCATTGCCTCGGCGGCGTCGGAGAACCAGCTGTCATGCCGCGGCTCGCAGGCCACCGGCACCAAGGTGCGCCGGCGCAGCGTCCGGAAGAACGCGGATGCCGTACGTCCGTCGTACGGCAGGCTCGGCGGCAGCTGCAGCAGCAGCGCACCCAGCCGCTCTCCCAACTGCTCTACTGCCTGCAGGAAAGGCTCAAGCAAGGGCGCCGCGCCCTTCAGCCCGCACTCGTGGCTGATGGCCCGGGGCATCTTCACCGAGAAGCGAAAGTCCTCGGGAACACTCCGCGCCCAGCGCGCGTAGGTCTCAGGCTTGTGTGGTCGATAGAACGACGAATTGATCTCCACCAGTCCAAACCGCGTGGCATAACGCTGCAGTGCGCTGTTTCCCTCGCCGAATCCGGCGGCATCGCGCAAGGGCAGCGACCAGCCTGCGCAACCGACGCGGAGGGTTGGTACACGATCAGAACGTGCCAGCCGATTCATATCCCATGTACCCGCGCCCTTTCAGGCAGGCGGGGCCGTCAAGGCGGACGTGGAGGTTGCTGCAGCAGGCACGGCTGTACGCATGCCAGGCAACGCCCGCTCGTTGGCCGCCGCCAAGGCCTGGTTGATCCGGTGGGTCATGCCGCGCTGCCCCGGTTCAACGCCGATGATGTAGGCGAAGCGACCATCGCAGCGCAGCTGTGCAGACTCCAGGCCTTCAGTGTCAGCCAGAACCCGCTTCAGCGCTTTGATCCAGCCCCGGCCCGGTGCGCTGGTCAGCTCGACCACCAACACCGATTCGGCGCAATCGAGCGGCAGGGTTTCCAGGCGGACAACCTTGGGCATTGATGCGTTTTCCAGAGTGGTCATGGCGCGAAGTTTTTGCGGTGTGGCGACGGCCGCAGTATCCACGGGCCTTGCCAAGGCGCCGTCAACGCCGGGCCATTCCCGCGTGTACGCCGCACGTTCGCATCGTGCACACGGCAACCAGCCACGGTATTGATGGTTGCCGGCGGAGACTGTGTACAACGCAGCTGGAGCGCCGCGCCCTGCCGCAGGCCAGCTGCGCCCACCACCACTGAACGAGGTTCCCCATGAGCAAGCTGCCATTCAACCCGACCGGCGATGCCAGTGACCAGGACAAGGCCCACACGCCGGACAAGGTGCGCACCGACCAGAGCTGGAAAAAGGGCAAGGACATGCCGGAGCAGGAGGAAACCGCACATCCGGACGACTACGAACGTCCGCCAGCAGACCCCACCTCGGGCAAAGCCGATCGCTGATGCGCAGGGCTACGGGCGGTACCGGGGTCAAAGCGCATCGAACCAGGCAGCGTACGGCGTGTTCTTGACCAGATACCGGTTGTAGTCCTTGCTGCCGTCCGTCCACCATCCCTCCCGCGCTCGCCCAGCCCATGCTTGGCGGCGTCCACCGCGCGCCGCGCCGCGCGTAGCGCCTCCGCATCGCCGCCCCTCATTGCGGCCTTCACCGCGCGTCGCGCGTCCATCAGGCGAGCCACCCAAGTGGCCCGCTCGCGTGCAGAAAGGGGGGGGTCGGTGGCCCGCCGAAGGCACCCGCGCACCCCGCGGTAG
>DOKO01000249.1:706-9635 GCA_003510825.1 Stenotrophomonas sp. | reverse complement strand
CCCGGCTCGACCCCCTGGCCGACGTAGCGGTCGAACAGGTTCAGCTCGCGCAGCAGCGGGCCGGCGGCCTGGCGGATGGTCGCGGCCAGGTCGCTCCAGGCCACCTGTTCAGGCACCAGGAACGCGAGGTCGCGACGCACGGCCGGGAAGCGCGACAGCTCGCCGGCACGCGGCAGCGCACGCGCCGACAGCGCCTCCAGGTCCAGCTCGAAGGCATAGACGTCGGCATCGATGTCCATCGCCTTGGCCAGGCGCGGGTGGATCTGGCCGATCCAGCCGATCACCACGCCATCGCGGTACACCTCGGCCGAGCGGGCCGGGTGGCCGAAGGCGCGGGTCGAGGGGCGGAATTCGAGCACGGCACCGCTGGCGGCGGCCAGCGATTCCAGGTCGCCCTTCAGGTCGTGGAAGTCGACCTTGCGGGTCGGCAGGCCCCACTGCACGGCCTGCGCATCGCCACAGACGGCGGCGGCCACGCGCGGGGTTTCCAGCGGTGCAGGTTGGCCTTCGCCAGCCTGCTGGGCGAACACCCGGCCGACCTCGAACAGGCGCACGCGGCCCAGCTGGCGGGCGGCGTTGCGGCCCAGGGTGGCGACCAGGCCCGGCAGCAGCGCCGGGCGCATCACCGCCAGTTCGGCCGACAGCGGGTTGGCCAGCGGCACCAGGTTGTCGCGCAGCTGCCACTGGGTCAACAGGGCATCGTCGACGAAGGCGAAGTTCAGGGTTTCCTGCAGGTCGCGGGCGACCAGCTGGCGACGCACGCTCAGCACGTCCAGCTGGGTCTCGGTCGGCATCGCCACACGCGCCGCGCCACCCGGCAGGGTGGTCGGAATCTGCTCGTAGCCGTGGATGCGGGCCAGTTCCTCGATCAGGTCTTCTTCGATGGCGATGTCGAAACGACGGCTCGGCGCGGTCACCTGCCAGCCTTCGCCGGCCGCGGTCACGCCCATGCCCAGCGCGCGCAGGATGCGCTCGACTTCGGCGTCTTCAATGGTGATGCCGAGCACGCGGGTGACGCGGGCGCGGCGCAGGGTGATCGTCGCCGCCTGCGGCAGATCGGCTTCACGCACGGCCTCGGTAACCGGCGCCGGGGTACCGCCGGCCAGATCCAGCACCAGGCGGGTGGCGTATTCGATGGCGGTGCGCGGCAGCGCCGGGTCGACGCCACGCTCGAAGCGGTGGCCGGCGTCGGTGTGCAGGCCCAGCTTGCGGCCACGGCCCATGATGGCGGCCGGCGCGAAGTGCGCGGCCTCCAGGAACACGGCGGTGGTGTCGTCGGTGACGCGGGTATCGAAGCCGCCCATCAGGCCGGCCAGGCCGACCGCACGGTCGGCGTCGGTGACCACCAGGAAGCTCTCGTCCAGCACCGCATCGCGGCCGTCCAGCAGCTTGATGGCTTCGCCGGCGCGCGAACGGCGCACAGCGATGCTGCCCTGCAGGGTGCCCAGGTCGTAGGCGTGCATCGGCTGGCCCAGTTCCAGCATCACGTACTGGGTGATGTCAACCAGCAGCGAGACCGGACGCACGCCGCTGCGGCGCAGGCGCTCGGCCATCCACAGCGGGGTCTTGGCGGCGGCGTTGACGCCTTCGATGACGCGGCCCAGGTAACGCGGCGCTTCGGCGCCGGCGTCGAGCTGGATGGACAGCTCACGGCTGCCGGTCGCGGCAATGGCGTCGGCGGCGAAATCCAGCACTTCGCTGCGGGTGGCGGCGGCCACGTCGTAGGCGATGCCGCGCACGCTGAAACAGTCGGCGCGGTTGGGGGTCAGCTTGATCTCGATGCTGGCGTCGGGCAGGCCGAGGTACTCGACCAGGGTCTGGCCGACCGGCGCGTCATCGGGCAGTTCCAGCAGGCCCGAGGCATCGGTGTCCAGGCCCAGTTCCTTGGCCGAGCACAGCATGCCGTTGGATTCGACGCCGCGCAGCTTGGCCGGCTTGATCGCCAGCTCGCCGATCTGCGCGCCGACCATGGCCAGCGGTGCAACCAGGCCCGGGCGCGCGTTCGGCGCACCGCAGACGATCTGCAGCAGTTCGCCCTGCCCTGCGTCGACCTTGCACACCTGCAGGCGGTCGGCTTCGGGATGGCGCACGGCTTCGACGATGCGTGCCACGACCACGTGCTGCAGGCCGTTGCCGAGCGCGGTCACTTCTTCCACTTCCAGGCCGATGGCGGTCAGCACCGCGCTCAGTTCATCGCGCGAGGCGGAGGTCGGGACGTGGCTGCGCAGCCAGTTTTCGGAGAATTTCATGGTGTCACCCTGGTGGGCCCGGCGCATGCGCCTGGGCCTGCGTTGTTGAGTCCGCCGGGCATGGCCCGGCGCTACCTGGTCCGTTACGCGAACTGTTTCAGGAACCGCACGTCGTTCTCGAAGAACGCGCGCAGGTCATTGACGCCGTAGCGCAGCATCGCGAAGCGCTCCACGCCCAGGCCGAAGGCGAAGCCGGTGTAGCGCTCCGGATCGATGCCGACGCTGCGCAGCACGTTCGGGTGGACCATGCCGCAGCCCAGCACTTCCAGCCAGCGGGTGCTGCCGTCGGGCTGCTGCCAGGCGATGTCCACTTCCGCGCCCGGTTCAACGAACGGGAAGTAGCTGGGGCGGAAGCGCATTTCGAAATCGCGCTCGAAGAAGGCGCGCACGAACTCGGCCAGCGTGCCCTTCAGGTCGGCGAAGGTGGAGTGCTCATCCACCAGCAGGCCTTCGACCTGGTGGAACATCGGCGAATGGGTCTGGTCGCTGTCGCTGCGGTACACCTTGCCGGCGGCGATCATGCGCAGCGGCGGCTGGTGCTCGCCCATGTAACGCACCTGCACACCGGAGGTATGCGTGCGCAGCAGGCGGCCATCGCCGAAGTAGAAGGTGTCGTGCATGGCGCGCGCCGGGTGGTGCGGCGGGAAGTTCAGCGCCTCGAAGTTGTGCCAGTCGTCCTCGATTTCCGGACCCTCGGACAGCTCGTAGCCCAGCCGGCCGAAGATGCCGGTGATGCGCTCCAGGGTGCGGGTGATCGGGTGCAGGCCGGCACGGTCACCGTTGCGGCCCGGCAGGGTGATGTCGATCGCTTCGGCGGCCAGTCGCGCATCCAGTGCGGCGTTTTCCAGCACGGCCTTGCGCTCGCCCAGCGCGCTGGACAGCGCGTCACGGGCCTGGTTGATGGCTTCACCGGCGGCCTTGCGCTCGTCGGCCGGCAGGGTGCCGAGCTGCTTGAGCTGGGCGGTGATGCTGCCGCTCTTGCCGAGCAGGGCCACGCGCAGCTGTTCCAGCGTGTCGGGGCTCTGTGCGGCGGCCACATCGGCCAGCGCCTGGGTGGTGAGGGATTGGATGTCGCTCATGGGGGGGCCGGAACTCCAGTCGGTCTGCCATCGCGATGCGCGAAGGGCCGACCCCTGTCGCCACCGCCGGTCCCCGCACCGCGCGCCTGCGGCGTTGCCGGGACCCAAAAAAGAATGGGGAAGGACTTGCGCCCTTCCCCATGCATTGCCTCTACCTGACACCGTTCCCGTTGAACGGCAACGGCATCGGGAAGGACTTATGCCGCCAGTGCGCCCTTGGCCTTTTCGGCCAGTGCAGCAAAACCAGCTGCGTCGTGCACGGCGATATCAGCCAGGACCTTACGGTCCAGGGTGATGCCGGCCTTCAGCAGGCCGTTCATGAAGCGGCTGTAGCTCAGGCCGTTGATGCGGGCAGCCGCATTGATACGGGTGATCCACAGCGAACGGAAATTGCGCTTCTTCTGCTTACGGCCGATGTAGGCGTACTGCTGTGCCTTGATGACCGCCTGCTTGGCGACGCGGAAGACCTTGCGACGGGCATTGTAGTAGCCCTTCGCCAGATCAAGGATTTTCTTGTGGCGGCGACGCGCCTGTACGCCACGCTTAACTCGTGCCATTTTTCAGTTCCTCAGAGGTAAGGGAGCATGCGGTCCAGACGGCCTGCGTCTTCTGCACGGACATGGCCCGTCTGACGCAGATTACGCTTACGCTTGGTCGCTTTCTTCGTGAGGATGTGGCTACGGTTGGCGTGGCCGCACTTGTACTTGCCCGAGGCGGTCTTGCGGAAACGCTTGGCCGCTGCCCGGTTGGTCTTGATCTTGGGCATTGCAATGTCCTTGATGGGGGTGACCCTGGTTTCTGACTGATCTGGCGGTGGCCGTGGCCACTCTTTCCGTCCTGCCATGATCGGCGTACGACCCGTCCTGGGTGGGTCGAGCCGGGCATGATACAGGCAAAACCGCCCTGTCACCAGCCCCTGCAACCCTTTTTGCATCCTGCTGCAAAAGCAAAGGGACGCCAATGGCGCCCCTTCACCCCGAACCATTCAGCCAGGCGCCCCGAAAGGCAGCCCTGCAGGCCTCAGGTCTTCTTCTTCGGCGCGATCATCATGACCATCTGACGCCCTTCCAGGCGCGGACGGGATTCGATGACGATGTCCTCGCCCAGATCGGTCTCGATCCGGTTGGCCATCTCGCGACCCAGTTCCTGGTGGCTCATTTCACGGCCACGGAAGCGGATGTTGACCTTGATCTTGTCGCCTTCCTCAAGGAAACCGCGCATCTTGCGCAGCTTGATCTGGTAGTCGCCCTCGTCCGTGACCGGACGGAACTTCACTTCCTTGATCTCGACCTGCTTGGTCTTCTTCTTGGCCTCGCTGGCCTTCTTCTGCGCTTCGAACTTGAACTTGCCGAAATCCATGATCTTGCAGACCGGCGGATCGGCCTGCGGCTGGATTTCAACCAGGTCCAGGCCTTCATCTTCGGCCATGGACAGCGCTTCGTCGCGCGACAACACGCCGATCATTTCTCCGTCACTGCCGATCACGCGGACGCGCGGCACCCGGATTTCCTGATTCTTGCGGTTCTGTTTGTTGTCAGGGGTGCTGATATTACGTTCTCCCAAGGGTATCGAACCGGTCCGGGTGCCTGTGCGCCCGGACCGGACCTTTGCTTACGCGCCCTCGGCCTGGAGCCGCTCGATGAAGGCCTGCAGGCTCATGCTGCCAAGGTCTTCGCCAGAACGCGTACGCACCGCCACAGCTCCATTTTCCTTCTCGCGGTCACCGATGACCAGCAGGTAAGGCACGCGCTGCAACGTATGCTCGCGGATTTTATAGCCGATCTTCTCGTTACGCAAATCGGAGCTGACGCGGAAGCCTTGCTCCGCAAGGGTCTTGGTCACACCTGCGACGTATTCAGCCTGGGCGTCGGTGATGTTGGCCACCACCACCTGGGTCGGCGCCAGCCAGGCCGGGAACTGGCCGGCATGGTGCTCGATCAGGATGCCCAGGAAGCGCTCCATCGAGCCGACGATGGCCCGGTGCAGCATGACCGGGTGCTTCTTCTGGCTGTTTTCGTCCACGTACTCGGCGCCCAGGCGGCCCGGCATCATGAAGTCGACCTGCATCGTGCCCAGCTGCCAGGTACGGCCGATCGCGTCCTTCAGGTGGTACTCGATCTTCGGGCCGTAGAAGGCGCCCTCGCCCGGCAGCTCCTGCCATTCCACGCCACAGGCGGTCAGCGCCGAGCGCAGCGCACCTTCGGCCTTGTCCCAGGTGGCGTCGTCACCCAGGCGCGATTCCGGGCGCAGGGCGATCTTGATCTGGATCTCGTCGAAACCGAAGTGCTGGTAGACCGCCAGCGCCTGCTGGTGGAACGCGGTCACTTCCGATTCGATCTGGTTCTCGGTGCAGAACACATGGCCATCGTCCTGGGTGAAACCACGCACGCGCAGGATGCCGTGCAGCGCGCCGGACGGCTCGTTGCGGTGGCAGGAACCGAACTCACCGTAGCGGATCGGCAGGTCGCGGTAGCTGTGCAGGCCCTGGTTGAACACCTGGACATGGCCCGGGCAGTTCATCGGCTTGACCGCGTAGGTGCGCTTCTCCGATTCGGTGAAGAACATGTTGTCCTGGTAGTTGTCCCAGTGGCCGGATTTCTTCCACAGGCTCACGTCCAGGATCTGCGGGCAGCGCACTTCGCCGTAGCCGCTGCTGCGGTAGACCTTGCGCATGTACTGCTCGACCACCTGCCACAGCGCCCAGCCCTTGGGGTGCCAGAACACCAGGCCCGGGGCCTCTTCCTGCAGGTGGAACAGGTCCTGCTGCTTGCCGATGCGGCGGTGGTCGCGCATTTCGGCTTCTTCGATGCGCTTGATGTACGCCTCGAGCTGCTTCTTGTCGGCCCAGGCGGTGCCGTAGATGCGCTGCAGCTGTTCGTTCTGCGCATCGCCACGCCAGTAGGCGCCGGAAATGCGGGTCAGCTTGAAGGCCTTCAGGAAGCGCGTGTTCGGCACGTGCGGGCCGCGGCACATGTCCACGTATTCCTGGTGGTAGTACATGCCCATCGCCTGGATGTCGTCGGACATGTCCTCGATCAGGCGCAGCTTGTAGTCCTCGCCACGGGCCTTGAAGATCTCGACCACTTCAGCGCGCGGCGTCACCTTCTTGATGACGTCGTAGTCCTGGGCGATCAGCTCGCCCATGCGCTTCTCGATGGCGGCCATGTCTTCCGGCGTGAACGGGCGCTCGGAATAGATGTCGTAGTAGAAGCCCTCGGCGATGACCGGGCCGATGACCATCTTCACGTCCGGGTACAGCTGCTTGACGGCGTGGCCGACCAGGTGGGCGCAGGAGTGGCGGATGATTTCCACGCCCTCCTCGTCCTTGGCGGTGATGATGCGCAGGCTGGCATCGTGGTCGATGACGTCACTGGCATCGACCAGCACGCCATCGACGGCACCGGCGATGGTGGCCTTGGCGAGGCCGGCGCCGATCGACTGGGCGACGTCCATGACGCTGACGGGATTTTCGAATTCGCGGCGGCTGCCGTCGGGAAGGGTGATATTGATCATCGCAATGGCTTCGTGCGGGGCCCGCTCGGGCGGGCTGGAAAGCGTTCCGGGCGGTGCCCGGGCAATAAAAAAGCGCCGCGAGGGCGCCTGCGGAACAGGGCCTTCGGGGGCAGGTCAGCGGTGGGCGGTGGTAGTGCTCATGTCGCACGCTCGGCCGGCGCTGGGCGCGGGCCACCTTGTTCCAGTCAGGGTTCTGCGTCGATCTTAAACCAGCGCGCGGCAAAGCCCAAGCCAGCCGGGCCGCGCGCCTGCCGGGACGGCTGAATGGCGGTCGCTGGCGGGGCCAGATGTCAATGATTACCATACGCAGGCGTTTCTCACTCGCGTGTGGCGCGCCCCTTCCCGGCCCTGGATCCGCCCATGTCTACGCAGTCGCTGCCGGTCCGTACCGGCCTGTTCCGTGCCCCGCTGTCCGCCCTCGCGGTTGCCCTGGCCGTTGCCGCATCCGGCATGCTCCCGGCGGTGGCCCAGGCCGATGAGGCGCGCACCCTGGACACCGTGCAGGTGACCGCGCCGATCGCAACCGAAAGCGGCAGCGCGACCAAGACCGACACCCCGTTGCGCGAGATCCCGCAGTCGATCTCGGTCATCACCGACCGGCAGATGCGCGACCGCGGCATCCACGGCGTGGAGGAAGCGGTGTGGTACACCGCCGGCGCCCAGGGCGGCCAGTACGGCGAGGACACCCGCAGCGACTGGCTGCTGGTGCGCGGCTTCAAGCCCGCCCGTTACCTGGATGGCCTGGCGACGGTGGAAGGCACCTGGACCGGCGAATCGCGCATCGAGCCCTATGGCCTTGAACGCATCGACGTGCTGAAGGGCCCGGCCTCGGTCAACTACGGCGCGATGCCGCCGGGTGGCCTGGTCAACTTCGTCAGCAAGCGCCCCAGCGCCAACCCGCTGCAGGAAGTGGAGCTGCAGGTCGGCAACTATGGCCTGAAGCAGGCCGCCTTCGACATCGGCGGCGCGCTCAACGACAGCGGCAGCGTGCTGTACCGCCTGGTCGGCCTGGCCCGCAACAGCGACAACGTCATCGACCAGGTGCATGACGACCGCTACTACCTCGCGCCGTCCATCACCTGGACCCCGGACGAAGCCAATTCGCTGACCGTGCTGGCCCGCTACCAGAAGAACGACACGGTCGAGACCGGCGGCTTCCTGCCCTACCAGGGCACGGTGGTGCCCGGCGCCAACGGCCGCTACATCTCGCGCCACTTTTTCAGCGGCGAGCCGGGGGTGAACGACTACACCAAGGAAGCCGCCTCGCTGGGCTATGAGTTCCGCCACGATTTCGGCGACGGCACCGTGTTCAACCAGAACGTGCGCTACAGCTGGGCCGAAGTGGATGCCAGCCACGGCAGCCTGGGCCTGTTCGGCCTGGTGGCGCCGGACAGCACCGAGCTGGTGCGCTATTACTACCCGCGCATGGACACCTCCGAGAGCGTGTCCATCGACAACAACCTGACCTTCCGCTTCCACAGCGGCCGCGTCGAACACACCGTGCTGGCCGGGCTGGACTACCGCCGCGCACGCGACGATTACGCCTCGGCGTTCCTGTTCGGCGCCCCCGGCATCGATGCCTACAACCCGGTGTACGGCGCGCCGGTGCAGGTGCCCGACTACACCTCGCGGCAGGTGCAGACGCAGGGCACGCTGGGCCTGTACCTGCAGGACCAGATCCGCATCGACCGCTGGCTGGTGACCCTGGCCGGCCGCCAGGACTGGGTCGGCACCGATACCGAACAGCGCATCGGCGGCACCGGCACTGCGCACCAGAGCGATGACCAGTTCTCCGGCCGGGTCGGCGTGAACTACCTGTTCGACAACGGCGTCAGCCCCTACGTCAGCTGGTCGCAGTCGTTCCAGACCACCATCGGCACCGACTTCGAAGGCCGCGCGTTCGTGCCGACCACCGGCGAGCAGTTCGAGGCCGGCGTGAAGTACCAGCCCGAAGGGGGCCGCCTGCTGCTGACCGCGGCTGCCTACCAGATCGAGCAGGACAACACGCTCACCGTCGACCCGCAGCACACCCTGTTCTCGATCCAGCAGGGCCAGACCCGCGTGCGCGGTGCCGAACTGGAAGGCCGC
>DOKO01000249.1:0-531 GCA_003510825.1 Stenotrophomonas sp. | reverse complement strand
GGTGCCGAACTGGAAGGCCGCTGGAACATCGGCGAGGGCCTGAGCGTGTACGGCAGCTACACCCGCCTGGACGCCAAGGTCCGCCGCAGCACCGATGCCGCTTCGCTGGGCAAGCGGGTGGCGCTGGTACCAAAGGAAAGCGCCTCGCTCGGCGCCGATTACACCTTCACCGCCGGCGCGCTGAGCGGCTTCGGCTTCGGTGCGGGCGTACGCTACAACGGCGGCATCTACGGCGACATCTACAACGACTGGTACACCCCGTCGTTCACCCTGTTCGATGCCAGCGTGCACTACGACCGCGGCCCGTGGCGCCTGCAGGTCAACGCCGCCAACGCGGCCGACAAGAAGTACGTGTCCGCCTGCAACAGCGCCACGTGGTGCTATTACGGCTACCCGCGCACCGTCACCGCCAGCCTGCGTTACCAGTGGTGAGCCGACGATGATCACCGTGGGCCTGTCGACGCTGGGCTTCTGCAGCCTGGCCGTGCTGTCGGCGATGTTCTCCGCACTGGCGTTCTACGCGGCCTCGCC
>DOKO01000251.1 GCA_003510825.1 Stenotrophomonas sp. | reverse complement strand
GCGACCAAGCCCCCATGGACGGGTTTACGGCGTCCCCGCACGCCCACAGCGCCCCGCCTCCCCCAGGAAGCCAGCACTTGATCTTGACGTTGCTCTAGCGGGTGCAGGGCAGCAGCCCTGCAAAGAAAACCCCACCCTCAGTAACGAGGCCGGCCTTCTTCCAGCACCTGCCGCAGGAACGGCACCGTGATCCGCCGCTTCGCCGCCAGCGACTCCCGGTCCAGCCAGTCCAGCAGCGTGATCAGCCCACCCAGCTCGCGCCCGGTATGCGACAGCAGCCACTCGATGGCCGCCTCGTCGATCGCCAGCCCACGCCGCAGCGCGCGCTCGCGCAGTACCGCCGCCCGGCCTTCCTCGTCCAGCGGCTGCAGCAGCACCCGCACGCACTGGCCCAGCCGCGAACGCAGGTCCGGCAGCACCAGGCCCAGTTCGCCCGGCGCGTGCTGCGCCGTGTACAGCACCGTTACCCCCGCCGCGCGCGCACGGTTGTGGAAGTCGAACAGTGCAATCTCGTCCTCGCGGTGGCCGGCAATCGCATCCAGGCCATCCAGCGCCACCAGCTCGCGCTGGTCCAGACCCTCCAGCGCCGCCGCCACCCGGCCGACCGCGCCGGCCAGCGGCACGTAGGTCGGCAGGCGCCCGGCCTGCTGCGCGCTGGAACACATCGCCAGCGCCTGGTGGGTCTTGCCCGTGCCTGCCGCACCTTCCAGGTAGACCCAGTCATGGCTGGCACCCACCGCGATTGCACGCAGCTGCGCCAGCGCGCCATCCGGCGCGCCGATGAAGGTCTCCAGGCGCTGGTCCCGCGGGTAATGCAGGGCCAGCGGAAGTTGCGGCACACCAATCACTTCGGGTCCGGGCCGTGCTCGTAGGGGTCGAGGATGATATGGGGTGCGTCGATCACGCCATCAAGCACGATGGCCGGCTTTTCGCCGACGTACAGCTCGCTCTGGCGGTAACGCTGGTGCGCATAGCGCAGCAGCACGTTGCTGACCGCCGCCACCGGCAGCGCCAGCAGCATGCCAAGGAAGCCGAACAGCTGGCCACCGGCCATCACCGCGAAGATCACCGCCACCGGGTGCAGGCCGATCTTGTCGCCGACGATGCGCGGGGTCAGCACGTAGCTCTCCAGCAGCTGGCCCACGGTGAATACCACGCCCACCAGCAGCAGCAGCTTCAGGTCGATGCCCTGTGCCTGCACCAGCGCCGCCACCACCGCCATCACGATGCCGGTGGTCGCGCCCAGGTACGGGATGAAGCTGATCAGGCCGGCCACCAGGCCGATCAACAGGCCCAGCTTCAGGCCGACCAGCGACAGGCCGGCGGCGTAGATCACGCCCAGCGCCACCATCACCAGGAACTGGCCACGGATGAACGCGCCCAGCACCTCGTTGGATTCGCGCGCCAGGTTGGTGATCGTGCCGATGTGGTTGCGCGGGATCACCGAAGCGACGCGCTCGACCAGCTTGTCCCAGTCACGCAGGAAGTAGAACGCCAGGATCGGCAGCAGCGCCAGGTTGACCATCCAGGTCACTACGGTGAAGCCCGAGCGCGAGACATAGCCCATGAAGGTGGTGGCGAAGCCGCCGGCCTGCTGCCAGTGGCTGCGCACCCACTCGATCAGCCGGTCCGGGTCCATCCACTGCATCACTTCCAGGCCAGTCTTCTGCTCGAACCACGGGATGCCGGTCTGCATCAGCCAGGCCTGCGCCTGCGGCACGGCGGCCATCAACGTGGTGATCTGGCGCTCGATCATCGGCACCAGCACCAGCAGCAGCGCGGTCACCACCAGCACCATCGCCACGAACACCAGCACCACGCCGGTGTTGCGCGAACGGCCGGTGGCCTCGATGCGGTCGACCAGCGGGTCACCCAGCCAGGCCAGCGCCAGGGCCAGCACGAACGGGGTCAGGATGGGGGCCAGCAGCCACACCACCCAGCCGATCAGCAGGGCGACGGCCACGTACTTCAGCCGTCGCAGGAACTGCGCGATTTCCGCTTCCGGGGATTGGGTCATCGCAGCCGGTACTCGTTGCTGACCGGGGCCGGTTGCGGTGCGCCGGTACTGTCATCGATCGGCGCCGGCAGGGCCGGCAGCGTCGCCGACGGCACCAGCACGCCGTTGTCGCCCAGCATCCGGTTGAAGCCGGCCAGGCCGGTGGTCATTTCCAGGTTCAGCTCCAGATGGTCGGCCGTCGCCCGCAGCGGGGTGACGTTGCGCACCACCGGCACCTCGCGCAGGCCGGCGGCCAGGCGCAGGTACTCATCGGTGCTGTTGATGCCGGTCACCACCACGCGGTAGGTACCGGCCGCACCCGTGGCCGCGCCCGCCTTGGCGTAGCGCTTGACCAGGGCATCGGCGGCGCCATCGGCACCGGCGGCCATCGCGCGCATGGCGTTGGCGTCCTTGGTGGTCCACTTGTTCAGCTCGCGGCCGTTGTCGACGAACACCCAGTCCGCCTGCCAGCCGCCATTGGCGCGGTACAGCTTGCCGATCAGCTGCATCGGCGGCGAGTAGCGGGCCGATGCGCGCGACACCGCTGCACTGTCCTGGCGCCAGATGGCCCCGGCCAGCGCCTGTTCGGCGGCCCCCCCGCTGGGCAGGCCCAGCTTGTAGCCACGCTCGATGGCGCGGTTCAGCAGCGGACGGGCCGCATTGGCCTGCTGCACGCTGACCAGGCGCGGGCCACTGCCGTCGTCCACGGCCAGCCAGACCACCGGCTTCGGCCGCGGCTGCGGCCACAGCGGAAGGCCCAGGGCCGAGGCCAGCGCATCGACGTCATCTTCGCGGAAGCGGGCGACCAGCAGGGTCCGGTAACTGGGGGCGCCACTGGCGCCGACGCTCTGGTCCTGCTTGAAGTCGTAGCTGGCCACGTAATCCTTGGCGTTGCGCAGGGCCTGCACGACGCCCGGGCGCGCGGTCACGTTGCGGTCGCCGGACAACTTGCCCAGAACCACGCTCAGGGCACGGGCCAGGCCACCGTTGCGGTCGGCCTCGGCCTGGCTGTTGACGGGCACTTCGGCCTCGTAGGCACCACTGGCGGTGGCGACATCTCCCTCGGTGCGAAGGCCGCTCTGGGCCATCGTGGCCACCGGCAGGCACAGCGCAAGGAGCAGGGCGGGAATAAGGCTGCGGCGCATCAGGACATCCATTGGCTCGACGTATCCGGGGGGAATTGTTGCCCGAATACGGACTTTGCGCCAATGCGGCCTGTTAAAATCGTCCGTTCAACCCCTGCCAGCGCCGACGCCCGTGACCAACACCCCGTCTTCCGCCCCCTCCCCCCTCACCTACCGTGACGCGGGTGTCGACATCGACGCCGGCAACGAGCTGGTCGAGCGGATCAAGCCCCTGGTCAAGCGCAGCTTCCGTCCGGAAGTGATGGGCGGCCTGGGCGGCTTCGGCGCCCTGTTCGACCTGTCCAACAAGTACCGCGAGCCGGTGCTGGTGTCGGGCACCGACGGCGTGGGCACCAAGCTGAAGCTGGCCCACCAGCTGAACCGCCACGATACGATCGGCATCGACCTGGTCGCCATGTGCGTCAACGACGTGCTGGTGCAGGGCGCCGAGCCGCTGTTCTTCCTGGACTACTTCGCCACCGGCAAGCTGGACATCGACACCGCCGCGGCGGTCGTGGGCGGCATCGCCAACGGCTGCACCGAGGCCGGCTGCGCGCTGATCGGCGGCGAAACCGCTGAAATGCCCGACATGTACGCCCCGGGCGAGTACGACCTGGCCGGCTTCACCGTCGCCGCGGTCGAGAAGAGCGAGCTGAAGGACGGCGCCAGCGTGGCCGCCGGCGACGTGCTGATCGGCATCGCCTCCTCCGGCCCGCACTCCAACGGCTACTCGCTGGTGCGCCGCATCTA
>DOKO01000350.1:2727-2961 GCA_003510825.1 Stenotrophomonas sp. | reverse complement strand
GGGTTCGCCGGTTGCGGCGGCGCCTGCGGCGCGACCGGCGGCGGGTTCACGCTGTTCGTGCTGCGCGTGGCGGTCGGGCTGGAGGACGTGGGCACCTGGGCCTGGGCAACCAGTGGCAGCAGGGCGGTCAACAACAGGGCAAGACGCGGTGTCATGGCACGCTCCATCGTGTGAGACCCCCACCTTGCGCCGGGGCCTGTGTGCCGGCCATGAATGGCCATCACACTTGCAACG
>DOKO01000350.1:2251-2517 GCA_003510825.1 Stenotrophomonas sp. | reverse complement strand
CCATCACACTTGCAACGGCCGCCGCGCACCCCCACGTTTGCCGGCATCCCCAGGCCACACCCCACGGAGCCGGCATGAGCGCTTTCGACCTGACGCCCCCCACTGCCACCCAGACCGACGCCCTGGTGGCCGGCCTGAGTGCCGAGGAACGCCGCGTGCTGCTGCAGCACGGCACCGAGGCCCCGTTCTGCGGCGTGTTCCTCGACAACAAGCGCGAGGGCGTCTACTGCTGCCGCCTGTGCGCGCTGCCGCTGTTCCGCTCCAGC
>DOKO01000350.1:0-1986 GCA_003510825.1 Stenotrophomonas sp. | reverse complement strand
GCACCGGCTGGCCCAGCTTCTTCGCGCCCTACGACCCGGCGCACGTGACCGAAATCCGCGACATCAGCCACGGCATGGTCCGCACCGAGATCACCTGCGCCCGCTGCGGCAGCCACCTGGGCCACGTGTTCCCGGATGGCCCGCCGCCCACCTTCGAGCGCCACTGCCTGAACTCGGTCTCACTTTCCTTCGTCGGCAACGGCGAGCCATGGCCCAATCCCCTGCAGCGTGAAGGCGCCGAGGCCGGAACGGCGGGCTGATCACCCCCGCTGACCGACTTCACAGAATTCCCTCTTCAGAAACACCGGTGTCAGGCCGACAAGGAGATATCCCCTCTCCTTGCGTCGCGCCATGCTCATCATCGTTGGATTCCTGGTCGTCATCATCAGCGTCCTCGGCGGCTACCTGGGCGCCCACGGCCGCCTGGGTGCCCTCTGGCAGCCTTACGAACTGGTCATCATCGGCGGCGCGGCCGTCGGTGCGTTCCTGGTCGGCACCCCGGCCAAGACGGTCAAGCAGACGCTGCAGGCGGCGATCGGCGTGTTCAAGGGCCCGCGCTACAAGCAGCAGGACTACATCGACGTCCTCAGCCTGCTCTATGAACTGCTGAACAAGGCCCGCCGCGAAGGCTTCATGTCGCTGGAAGACCACGTCGAGCGCCCGGCCGAGAGCGCCCTGTTCGCCAACTACCCGAAGGTGCAGGCCGACCACCACCTGATCGACTTCATCACCGACTGCCTGCGCCTGATGATCGGCAGCAACATCGAGCCGCACGAACTGGAGCCGCTGCTGGAGCTGGAGCTGGAAAAGCACCACGCCGAAGCGATGGCGCCCTCGCAGGTGATGAACAAGGTGGCCGACGGCCTGCCCGGTTTCGGCATCGTGGCGGCGGTGCTGGGCATCGTCATCACCATGGGCTCGATCGGCGGCGACATCGTCGAAGTGGGTGGCCACGTGGCGGGCGCCCTGGTCGGCACCTTCCTCGGCATCCTGCTGGGCTACGGTTTCATCGGCCCGATGGCCTCGGCGATGGAAGCCCGTGCCGAGCAGGACAGCCGCATCTACGAATCGGTCAAGACCGCCCTGCTGGCCTGCCTGCGCGGCTATAACCCGAAGATCGCCCTGGAATTCGCCCGCAAGACCCTGCCGTCGAACGTGCGCCCGGCGTTCTCCGATTTCGAGCAGCACCTGAAGACGGTCAAGTAAGCCATGGCCGAGAACAAGCCCACCGTCATCGTCCGCCGGGTCAAGAAGGGCGGCCATGCCGCCCATCACGGCGGTTCGTGGAAAGTGGCCTACGCCGACTTCGTGACCGCGATGATGGCCTTCTTCCTGGTGCTGTGGCTGATGGCCAGCACCAGCAAGCCCGAGCGCGCGGCGATCTCCGAATACTTCCGCAACCCCAGCCCGCTGGCCGGGCAGAGCCCCACGCCCGCACCGGGCATGGCCGGCCCGGGCGGCGCCAGCACCTCGATGATCAAGCTGGGCGGCGCCACCGATGTGTCGCGCGGCAACAGCAACGACCCCTTCCAGAACCAGAAGGAAGCCGTGCCGCAGCCGGTGGACCAGCAGCAGCGCGACAAGCAGCAGCTGGAGCAGCTGATGAAGGAGCTGCAGGAAGCGATCAGCAAGAGCCAGGCGCTGGAGCCGTTCAAGGACCAGCTGCTGCTGGACCTGACCCCGGAAGGCCTGCGCATCCAGATCGTGGACAAGCAGAACCGGCCGATGTTCGACCTCGGCAGCGCCACGCTGAAGCCCTATACCCAGCAGATCCTGCACGAGCTGGCCGAGTACCTGAACCACGTGCCGAACCGGATCAGCCTGACCGGCCACACCGATATCACCGCCTATTCGGCCGCGCGCGGCTATGGCAACTGGGAACTGAGCGCCGACCGCGCCAACGCCGCGCGCCGTGCGCTGGTCGATGGCGGCATGGACGACAGCAAGATCACCCGCGTGGTCGGCCTGTCCTCCTCGGTGCTGTTC
>DOKO01000181.1 GCA_003510825.1 Stenotrophomonas sp. | reverse complement strand
TCCAGCGCGAAGCCGTCTTCCAGCGGCGCCACGGTGATGGCGAAGCGCGCATCGTCGGCGAGGAAGCTGGGCAGGTCGGCCACCACCGGTGGCTTCAGCTCGGCGGCCTGCAGCACTTCCAGCAGGGCTTCGCGGCGGCCCGGTGAATCGGCGGCGATCAGCACCCGGCCTGGGTAGTGGCCGAGGAAGGATTTCAGTGCATCGCCGGCGGGCGCGTCGCGCGCAGCCACCGGCAGCGGCGGCAGCGGCTGGTCACCCAGTGCATGCGCATCGGCGATGCGTGCGTGCTCGGGTGCCCACACCTCGATGCGCGCGGCATCGTTCAAGCGTTCGCGCAGCAGTTCCGGCGACAGGTACAGCGCCGACGGCGGCAGCAGCGGCCGTTCCACATCGTGGCGGCGCTGTTCGTAACGGTCACCGGTCTGCGCCCAGAAGGCGACGGCCGCTTCATCCGCACCGGTGCACACCACCGGCAGGCTGCCGGCGGGCAGGTAGTCGAACAGGGTGGCGGTGCGGTCGAAGAACAGCGGCAGGTAGTACTCGATGCCGGCCGGGGCCAGCCCGGATTTCAGGTCCTGGTACAGCGAGCTGCGCCGGGTATCGACATCGAAGCGCTCGCGCAGCGTGCTCAGCACGCGGGCGATGCTGGCATCGTCCATCGGCACTTCGCGGCCGGGCAGCATGTGCACCGACTCGACCTTGTCCAGCGAGCGCTGGCTTTCCGGGTCGAAGGCGCGGATCGAATCGATGTCCTCGTCCAGCAGCTCTACCCGCAGCGGCTCGTCGGCGCCCATCGGGAACACGTCGAGCAGGCCGCCACGCACGGCGAAATCGCCCGGATCCATCACCTGCGGGACGTTGCGGTAGCCGGCGCTTTCCAGGCGGCGCTTCTCGGCCTCCAGGTCCAGGCGCTGGCCGACCTTCAGGTCGAAGCTGCCACCGATGACATAGCTGCGCGGGGCCAGCTGCTGCAGCACCGTCTGCACCGGCACCACCACCAGGCCACGCTTCAGCGACGGCAGACGGTGCAGGGCGGCCAAGCGCTGCGAAATGATGTCCGGGTGCGGACTGAAGCGGTCGTAGGGCAGCGTTTCCCAATCGGGGAACGCCACCACCGGCAGATCCGGACCGGTGCCGATCAGGGTCTGCAGGTCGGCTTCGAGCTGGTTGGCGCCGTGGTTGTCACGGGCGATCACCGGCAGCGGCGCGTCGTGCGCGCGCGCGGCCTGGACCAGATACCAGGCCAGGGCGGTCGGCGAGGCGGGGGCGCGCCACCAGGCGCGGAGCTGGCCGGCGCGAGGCAACGGCGGGGCGGGGTATGAAGTACGCGACATGGACCGCCGATCTTAGCAGAAGGGTTTGTCGCGACCGTGTGCGCAACGCGGTTGGTAGCGCCGGGCCATGCCCGGCGGATGCCGCACCACCGCTGCGCTCGCCGGGCATGGCCCGGCGCTACCTCAGTTGTCCAGTTCCAGCACCATTCGCACCAGGCCATCGGCGCCATTGGGGTGCGGCACCGGCTTGAAGCCCAGCGAGGCGGCCAGCTGCTTCATCGGCTCGTTCTCGGCGGCCACGTCGCCATACAGGCGGTCCAGGTACTTGCCGCGGCCCCATTTCACCAGCTTGCGCATGAGCTGGCGGCCCAGGCCCTGGCCGATCAGGAAGCGGCTGATCAGGATCGCGTACTCGGCTTCACGGGTACCGGGGATGATCGAGGCACGCGCGACCGCGCCCACCACCGCTTCACCGGCAGGCAGCGATTCGGCGGCCACCAGGGTGATTTCGGTCTTCGGGTTGGGGTGGGTCAGGCGCTGGGTGGTGTCCGGCGAAAGCTCGGTCACCGACTGCAGGAAACGGTCACGGATTTCTTCCGGCCCGAAGAGGCTGAAGGCCGCCTGCAGCGGCGCGCCGTCTTCCGGGCGGATGGGGCGGATCAGCAGCTCGTGGCCGCTGGGAGCCTTGAAGATCTCATGCCAGGGCGGCATGCGGTTGCGAGTGGCCATACCGGGTGATTCCTTGGTGGTCCATCGATTGTGGCATCACCGGGGCTGCATTCCGTGAACGAAAGGCTCACGGGCATACAGCCACGTGAAGACGGCAGATCGTCGCTTGCGCGTGGGCTATTCGGGAGCCTTCAGCCAATCCAGGCGGGTGGTGGCACCCGGTTCGCCCAGGTGCTGGCGCAGCGCCGGCAGGGCCGGGCCGACCACCCGGTCGAACTGCCAGGGGGCATTGAGCAGCAGCATGCCGCTGCCGTTGAGGCGCAGCGGGGAGTCGTCCGGACGCACCAGGAACTCGATGGTCATCGCCGATTTCACCGGCAGGGCGGCGGCCTTGCGCAGGAAATGCAGGATGGTGCGGCGCTGCTTGATCGGGAACCAGACCGCGCAGGTGGCCTGCGGCCAACGCGCCAGGGTCTCGGCCAGGGCGGCCAGGATGGCCTGGTACTCGGCGTCCTGCGCCTCGTACGGCGGGTCGATCAGCACCAAGCCACGGCCGATCTTGCTGCCGTTGACCTTCGGCGGCAGCTGCGAACGCAGCAGGGCATAGCCATCGCCGTGGTGCACGCCGACCCGGCTGTCATGGGCAAACAGCGCCTTCAGCTGGGCCGCTTCGTCATCCTGCAGCTCGCAGACCGCCATCCGGTCCTGCGCGCGCATGGCCTGGGCGCTCAGCAGCGGCGAGCCCGGGTAGGTGATCATCGCCCCTACCGGGTTGTCGGCCTGCACCGCCTTCAGGTAGCGCTCGACCACCTCCGGCAGCTTGGGCTGGGCCATCAGGCGCATGATGCCGTCTTCGGCCTCCAGGGTCTTGCGGCCCTCTACGCTGGCCAGCAGGTAACGGCCGGCACCGCCATGGGTGTCGAGCACGAAGAACGGGCTGTCCTTGCGCTTGAAGCTGTCGATCAGGGCCAGCTGCACGATGTGCTTGAGGACATCGGCATGGTTGCCGGCATGGAAGGCGTGGCGATAGTTCATGGGCGGCAGTGTACGGGGCGGCGGCCGCAGCGGCTATGCTGCGCGCCATGACAGCCCCCGTTGCCCAGGTCCTGGTAGTCGAGGACGAAGCCGCCATCGCCGAAACCGTGCTGTATGCCCTGCGCAGCGAAGGCTACGCGGCCAGCCACTGCCTGCTTGGCGGGCAGGCCCTGCAGCGCCTGCAGGACGGCGATGTGGACGTGGTGGTGCTCGACGTGGGCCTGCCCGACCTCAGCGGCTTCGAGGTCTGCCGCCGGCTGCGCGCGCTGCCGGGGCCGCAGGCCCAGGTGCCGGTGATCTTCCTGACCGCCCGCAACGACGAGTTTGATCGCGTGCTCGGCCTGGAACTGGGTGCGG
>DOKO01000065.1 GCA_003510825.1 Stenotrophomonas sp. | reverse complement strand
ACGCTTGCCAGCCGGCGTCACTTCGCGTGGCGCCGGCTGGCAATCCGTCGGCCGGTCATGGCGGGCGGTGCGTGGGGGCTTCGCGCCCTCCGGTTCTTGCTCAGAGCGTCCCGGGATTCGAACCACGTACCGCCCGCCACCTCTCTGCGTGGCGGCTTCCGCCTGTCCTGCATGGAGTCACCCACATGACCACACCCAAGTTTCCCTGCCCGCTCGATCGCCCCGCCCCGCCCCGGCCAACACCGAAGACGCCGACGAACCCCGCATCCCCGGCTTCATCGACACCCTGCACCGCATCGGCGCTGGCGCGGCCGCCGACGGCCACCCCTGGCCCGAACCGCAGCTGCGCCTGGGCCGCCGCATCGCCCTTGCCGATACGGACTGCGCACTGGCCGGCCTGCGCATCGTGCAGGAGCTGATACTCGCCTCCGAGCGCGTGCGCCAGAACGGACCCGAGAGCGAGTATCTGGGTGACCGGGTGATGGAAGGCCTGATGATGGCCGGTGTGGCACTGACCGCACACGCCACGGCCCGCGCACGCCCGGCCGAGTAAGGGCACCGCTACGACGGCGGCACCGGCTGGCCGATGCCGCCGTTTGGACAGCGGCGCTGGTTGCGGGCAGACTGGCCCGGGACGCAGCAGCACGGGATCGATTTCATGGACGAACGTGGTTTGCCTGGGCACGAACGCGGGGCCTCCCGGTCTGCGCCCGTGCTGCGCCGGATCGGCAACGCGCTGGCGCTGGTCATCGGTGGCTGCACGGCTCTGATGGGCTTGTTCATGATCGCCATCGCCGTCTTCGGATACATGGGCTTGGGCCGCACCGGCGCGGGCCTTACCGGCGGCGGGCTGCTTCTGATCGCCGCGCCCGCGATCGCACTGCCATTCTCCCCGCCGCTGGCAAAAAAGCTTCTGTTGCTGGCGATGACTGCACTGGCGTTGTTCGCTGGCGCGCTGTGCTTCTGGCCGCAGGCAGGGGCAACGCCCTCGCCCGCAGCACAGGCGGCAGTCATTGCTTTCGCAGCGCTGTTGGCCTTCCGTGTGTATCTGGCCCGGCGCAGACGGGCCGTCGACACCCACGCGGGGTGAGTGTTGCCAGGCTGCTGCCTGAGCTGTTCGACATGCCGCCTGCGGTGAACCGACCGCAGCGCGCGTTCACCCGCATGCTAGATTGGCGCCGGTGCCACGAGGCACGAGAGGATCGGATGCCATGGATGACCGCACTACCCGCCCGCTGATGCGCGCGCGCTTCGCCGTCGGACGCTTCACCCTGCTTCTCTGTGCAGGCCTGCTGGCCGCCGGCCATGCCGGTGCGGAGGCAACCGCGCACGCAGAGGACGTCAAAGCCATCGAACAGGTGCTGGAAACCTTCCGCACCGCGCTGGTCAACAAGGACAAGCCCACCTACATGAGCCTGTTCTTCTCGGACAAGCCTGAGGACATCGGCTGGCAGTTCGTTTCCGAGGACGTGCGCCTGCAGGACATCCGCAGGACCAAGCCCGACGCGATCAAGGCGCGGCAGATTCCCTCGAACAATTTCATCTCGCTCATCGACAACGCGGTGGCCTCGTCCACGCCGAAGGAAGAGGTGTTCTCCAACCCGAAGATCGAAACCGATGGCGATGCCGCCTCGCTGACCTTCGACTACACGTTCCTGTCCGATGGCGTGAAGCAGAACTGGGGCAAGGAGATGTGGCAGCTGATCCGCACCGAACAGGGCTGGAAGATCTTCTCGGTGATCTATTCGGTGCGTGACGAGCGCAGCCCGGCCGCCGAGTGAGGGGCGGATTGCCGATGCCAACGAACCCACCAGGAGCACAGCGATGAAAGGTATGTTCTCCCGCCTGATGGCGCTCCTGCGCGATGACGCACCGACGCCGCGCTATGGCACCGAAGGCGGCGCCGACGATGAGGACGTCATCGCCGCATCCGGACTCGGCAGCGCCCACAAGGCAGCCCTTGCCGACCTGGTCGCGCTGCTGGCTGCACGGCTTGGCAGCGAGCGTGCGGCGGCAATGGCCACGCGGGCCGTGCAGACCATCGAACCCCACAGCGACGCGGCGATGGCATTCGCCAACGGAACCAATCTGGAAGTGGACGAGATGCTTTCCATCTATGTGGACTGGAAAGGCGACGCAGAGGTGGAGTGGCAGGCCAACCGCATCTTCGAAACCCTGGACCTGCCCGACCGCTGGCAATGGCTCCCGGCGCGCGAGCACGCCAGCCCACGGGCCGCTTTCCAGGCGCTGGAAACCTGGCTGGCGCCACGCGGCTACGGCGTCTGGCATGTGATGACCGACGGCGACGACGCGCTGGCGTTCCCGGTGCTGCTGGAGCATGCGGACCTGGCCCGGCAGCTGGCCGACAAGGCAGGATTCGGCGTGTTCGCTCTGCAGGACGCAGACCCGTACTACGGACCGGCCGACTGAAGGCCGCTTCGACGGGACCGGCTACGCCTTGCGCTGCAGCCAGCGGGTGTAGCAGTAACCAGTCACTGCGCCCGCTACGAAGGCCGCTGCTGATACGTGCCACAGGCCATCGAAGCTCTCCCGATATTTCCACCACACTGCAAGTTCGTAGTTGAGCAGGCCAACACACCCTGAAACGAATGCCACGTGCGCTGGCCCCATGATGTTGTGCAGCCCACCCACCAGGGCGCCGGTCACGGCTGCTGGCAGGACCGCCAGTGCATAGCCGACGGCCACTGCCAGCAGCATCACGATGGGGCTGAAAACCACTGGCTGCGAAGGCTCTCCCAAGGACAGGAGCACCATGAACAGCAGAGTACCCACCGCTGGGCAGAGCACGGCGAAAACCCCCGCCGAACGCACCGATTCCCACAGCGCGTGAGAGACGGCGCGTTTCCAGGTAGTGCCGTTGCGTACATCGACGGATGCATGCAGCAGCGCGATCAGCAGGGACAACGACACGAAGACGGCGGCATACGAAAACAGCGGGGCAACGTCAGGCGTCATGAGCAGGGAATGTGCATGACGGCCCGCCGATTGTATCCGTCCGGCGCTGGGCCGTCGTTGAGCGCGCGTTCCGCTACATCCGCGAAGTTTCCAGCTGCGTGGTCAGCAGCCGGGTCAGATTCCGGCGTGCGAAATACCCCTGCAGCTGCGCGGCCTTGATCGTCCGTGCCTTCAACTTCGGCGCGCCATCGTCGCCATACTCGATGCGGTAGCAGCGCGAGGCGCCGCACAGCTCGGCCTGGCTGGCGGTGACGATGACCACGGTGATTTCCAGGCTGGTGAAGGCGTTGCCGGTCTTGATGTCCGGGTTCTCGGTACTGGCGCGGTCGATGAGGGTACGGAACCTGCCCAGGTCGCGTTCGCCGCCGCTGCTGAGCGGGCCGACGTTGGTCGCACGGCGGATGTCGTCGTCCTCGCTGGGCGCGGCCTTGCTCCAGTGCTCGGTGCGCTCGGGGATGACCGCGCGCACGACCGTGCCGTCGGGCTCGATCAAATCAATCACCACGTCCAGCAGGTACACCGGCTCCAGGCCGAGGTTGGTCACGAAACAGTGCGCATCCAGGTGCCGGCCGGCGCCGGAGGTGATGAGGATCGACGGCCGCTGCTGGCGGCGGTAGCTGCGCAGGAAGAAGTTGAGGTAGACCACCCAGATCAGGGCGGTCACGCAGGTCATCACCGCGGTGAGCAGCGGCGCGAAATGGAGCAGGTTCTGCAGCATCCTCGGTGGAACTCATGGGCGTGGGGTGACCCATGGTCGCGGTTGCGGTGCTTGTGGGTTGTGAAGTGGTCGGCGGCCACGGGTTTCGCGGGCATCCACGCATGGCGTGGATCTACCGGAGCAGCGTGGTCAGCCTTCGACGATCACCACGCTGGCGATGCAGTGTCCTTCGCGCCTGGCCTTGGCCTGCTGGTATTCCGGCGAGGCATAGCAGGCCTGCGCGGTTTCCAGATCGGCAAACTCAATCACCACATGCCGGTCAGGCAGGTCGCCTTCCAGCACCACCGAGCGGCCACCTCGGGCGAGGAACTTCGCGCCGTACTTGGCGAATGCCGCCGGTGCCAGCGCGGTGTAGCCGCTGTACTTCTCCGCATCCAGCACCTGCACGTGGGCGATCCAATAAGCGGCCATCACTTCTGCTCCTGTTCGAGCAAGGCATGGGCGATCGCCTCGGCCTCGCCAATGTGTTCGGCCACGCGCTGCCGCGCCAGCGCTTCGTCGCGCTGCACGCAGATGGCATCGCAGATCGCCTTGATGCGTTCAAAACCGGTCTTCTCGCGGTCCACGTGGGTCAGGGTCATCGCGCGCAGGCGGCTGATGCGGCCGTTGAGGCGCTGCACGATCTCCCAGGCAATGTGGTTGTTGCCGGCGCGGAAAATGGTTTCGTACAGGGTGGACGAGGCTTCCAGCACCGGTGCGATATCCGGCGTGCCATACGAGGTGCGCAGGGTTTCCAGCGCCCGCTGGATCTGCGCAGCGGTTTCATCGGTGAGGTTGCGCACGCAGTCGGCCACCGCGCTCTGTTCCAGCACGAGGCGGATGCGGTAGACCTGGCTGGCCACGTCCCAGTTCAGCACGGCCACGATCGGGCCCTTCTGCGGCAGCACTTCCACCAGGCCCTCGGCCTGCAGGTAGCGGATCACTTCACGCACGACCGTGCGGCTGACCCCCAGCTGCTCGCACAGGGTGCGTTCGACCAGGCGCGCACCGGACGGGAAGTAGCCGGTGATGATCGCGTTGCGCAGCTTTTCCAGGCACTTCTCGCGCAGGGTCACCGGCGAGTGGTCGATTCTCAGGTTCATCGTGTTTCGCAATCCCTTTAGGTGGCAGCCACGCCGTGGCGGGCGCGCTGCCGGTAGCTCGTGTACGTCCACGCTATTCAACCACGGATCATGAATAGCGCACCCCGGCAGCCCGCT
>DOKO01000353.1 GCA_003510825.1 Stenotrophomonas sp. | reverse complement strand
ACCGGCGTGAGCAACTTCTTCAGCAACATCCGTTCGCCGGTCACCATCGTCAACCAGCTGCTGCAGGGCCGCCCGGATGATGCGTGGGATACCTTCGGCCGCTTCCTGATGAACTCGACGCTGGGTATCGGTGGCCTGTTCGATCCGGCCAGCAAGGCGATGGTGCCCAACCGCCGCGAGGACTTCGGGCAGACCCTGGGTGCCTGGGGCTGGCGCCGTTCGCGTTACGTGGAACTGCCGTTCTTCGGCCCGCGTACCGTGCGCGATGTGTTCGGCCTGGCCGGTGACATGCCGCTGTCGCCGATGCGCACGATCGAGGAAGACAAGATCCGCATCGCCCTGCAGGGCCTGCAGCTGGTCGATACCCGCGCGCAGCTGATGGCGGTCGACGACCTGCGCAGCTCGGCGGTGGATGAGTACGCGCTGGTGCGCGATGCCTGGCTGCAGCGCCGCAACTACCAGATCGAGAACGACCTGCGCGGCAAGCGCGAGCGTGGCAGCGACGATGAGAATTCGCCGATCCCGGTGGATGCCATGCCGATGCCGAACTGGACCAACTGATCGCGTTGGTCCGCGCATGACAAACCCCGCCTTGGCGGGGTTTTTTTTTGCGTGGCCTGGGGTCGGAGCCCTTTCCGTGGGAAAGGGATCCGCCCCCGTGCGATCAGGCGGCCAGTGCGGCGTCGATCGCTTCGCGCAGGCGCGCGTCATCGGCGGCCACGTCCGGGGCGAAGCGTGCGACCACCTTGCCATCGCGGCTGACCAGGAACTTCTCGAAGTTCCACAGCACCGCCGGTGCAGCGTGGATCGGGATCTCCTTGCTGGCCAGGCGCTCGCGCAGCGGGCCTTCGCCGATCGCCTGCGGCTGGGCAGCGGTCAGCTGCTGGTACAGCGGGTGGGTGTCTTCACCGGCCACGCTGATCTTGGCGAACATCGGGAAGGTCACGTCGTAGGTCAGCTGGCAGAACTGCTGGATTTCCGCCTCGCTGCCCGGCTCCTGGCCGAGGAAGTTGTTGGCCGGGAAACCCAGCACTTCCAGGCCCTGTGCCTGCTTTTCCGCGTACAGCGCCTGCAGGCCTTCGTACTGCGGGGTCAGGCCGCACTTGGAGGCGACGTTCACCACCAGCAGGACCTTGCCCTGGTAATCGCCCAGGGTGGACGGCTGGCCGTCGATGGTGGTGAGGGAAATGTCCTGGATCGGGGTGCTCACGCGGGGGCTCCGGCTATGCCGTGGAAAGGTCCACCAGCATAGCGCTGCGCGTGTGCGTCGCGTGCGTTCAATCGACGCAGATCGTGCCCTGTGCCTTGCCGTCTTCGATGCGCTGGCGGCAGCCGAAGTTCTGGCTGACATCACGCTGGCAGGTGCCGGTCGCCACCACGCCGGCTTCGGTTTCACCGGTGGCCAGGCACTGGCCGCTGCAGTCGCGCTTGCCGCTGCAGGTCTTGCCGGCATCGGCATAGGGAATCACGCACTGCACGCGCTGCAGGCGGCCCAGCGGCTGCAACGTGCCGCCGGCGGCGCGGCAATCCACGTCGCGCGCTTCCTGGTAGGCCTCGGTGGCTTCCGGTGTATCAGGCGCGGCCGCCTGTGCGGTCGCATCGGCGGCCGGCGGCGTGCTGCTGCAGGCCGCCAACAGGGCGGCCAAGGCCAGGCTGGCAAGGAAGCGAAGGCGCATGGTCGGACCTGCAGGCGGTGATCGAGGCCGCCAGCATACGCATTGCGTGGTGCAGGTGGTGTGTCAGCGCACTCAGGTCTCTTCGCCCTCGCTGGCCTCGTCCTCGCCGCCCTCTTCCTCGGCCTCGCCCAGGTCGCCCAGCAGCTGCTGCACCTGTTCGTTGGCAAGGGTCTCCACGCCACGCAGGCGGCGCTCGATGGTGCGCGTCTTGCGGCTGGCCGCGCCGATGCTGCGGCCGACCGTGGTGATCTGCTTCTCGGCCTTCTCGAGGATGCCGGCGAACTTGCCGAACTCGCTCTTCACCGCACCCAGCAGGCTCCACACTTCGCTGGACCGCTTCTCGATGGCCAGCGTGCGGAAGCCCATCTGCAGGCTGTTGAGCAGCGCAGTGATGGTGGTCGGGCCCGCCACCACCACGCGATGGTCGCGCTGCAGCAGGTCGACCAGGCCGGGCCGGCGGATGATCTCGGCGTACAGGCCTTCGGTGGGCAGGAACATCACCGCGAAATCGGTGGTGTGCGGCGGCACGATGTACTTCTCGCTGATCGACTTGGCCTGCACCTTCACCGCGCGCTCCAGCTGCACGCCCTGGATGCGCACCAGCTCGGCGTCACCCTGGTCCTGCGCGTCCAGCAGGCGCTCATAGTCCTCGCGGGGGAACTTGGAATCGATCGGCAGCCACACCGGCGCGTCGTCGCCGCGGCCGGGCAGGCGCACCGCGATGTCGACCATCTCGTTGCTGTCCGGGCGCACCTTCACCGCGCGCGCGTACTGCTCCTGGATCAGGGTCTGCTCGAGGATGTTCTCCAGCTGCACTTCACCCCAGCTGCCGCGCGTCTTTACGTTGGTCAGCACGCGCTTGAGGTCGCCCACGCCGGTGGCCAGCTGCTGCATCTCGCCCAGTCCGCGCTGCACCTGTTCCAGGCGCTCGGAGACCAGCTTGAACGACTGGCCCAGGCGTGTTTCCAGCGTGGTCTGCAGCTTCTCGTCCACGGTCACACGCATCTGTTCCAGCTTCTGCGCATTGTCGGTCTGCAGCGCGCGCAGCTGTTCTTCCAGGGTCGCGCGCATCTCGGCGATGCGATGTTCGTTGCGCTGGGTCAGTTCCTGCAGGCGCAGGCCCAGGCTTTCGGTCAGGCGCTGCTGCGACTGCGCGCCTTCCTCGCGGCCCTTGCGGGCATCGTCCACCAGGGTCTGGCGCAGCGCGCCCAGCTGGGTGTCGGTACGCGTGGTCAGTTCCTGCAGCTGCTGGCCGAAGGCGTGGATACGCGCCTCCTGCTGCTGGCCGAACACTTCCAGCTGCGCGCGCAGTTCCTGCAGGCGCTGGCCCATCAGCGCACCGCTGCGCTGCTGGCTTTCGGCCGCTTCAGCGCGGGCCTTGCGTGCATCTTCGCCAAGCGCTTCGCGCAGCAGGTCCAGGCGCTGGTCGGTGCGGGTGGACAGGTCGGTCAGCGCGCGGGCGAAGCCGTCCAGCTGTTCGCGCAGTTCGCTGCGGCCGGCCCGCGCCTCCTCGCGCACCGCCTGTTCCAGGCGGTCGTGGGGCGGGCGGCGCAGCAGGGCAATCAGCTGCAGGACGAGGACGGCCAGCAGGAGACCGCCAATGAGCAGGAATTCGGTTTGCATGCCACCAGTGTAGGCTGGCCCCGTCTCAAACGCTGCGTCTGACCATGCTCGAACTGTACGGAAAGCCGACCTCGATCAACGTGCGCAAGGTGCTGTGGCTGTGCGCCGGGCTGGACCTGGCGGTGCAGCACCACGCCGCCCCCGATGCGGACCTGCTGCGCAGGCTGAACCCGAACGCACAGGTGCCGGTGCTGCGCGAGGGCGACTTCGTGCTGTGGGAGTCCAACAGCATCTGCCGCTACCTGGCCACGCGCGCCGGGCGGCACGATCTGCTGCCGGCCGAGCCGCAGGCACGGGCGCGGGTGGAACAGTGGATGGACTGGCAGGCGACTGATCTGAACACGGCGTGGCGCCATGTGTTCATGGCGCGCGTGCGCGGGCATGCGGATTACCCGGACGATGCGCGGGCGGAGGCGAGCCTGGCGCAGTGGAACCGGCTGATGGCGATGCTGGATGCGCAGCTGGCGCGCCACGCGTACGTGGCCGGCGATGACTTCACTCTGGCCGACATCGTGCTGGGGCTGTCCACGCAGCGCTGGCGCAGCACGCCGGGCGGGAAGCCGGCGCTGGCGAATGTCGATGCGTGGTTCGAGCGGCTGCGCCGACAGCCGGGGTTTGCGGCGCACGTCGACAACGGGGTTGCCTGAGGGGTGGGGTCTTTTTGCAGGGCTTGCAGCCCTGCACCTGCAGAAGCCGATGCCAGAGCAACAGCAGAAGCTGGCTTTCCGTGGGATG
>DOKO01000416.1:2666-2841 GCA_003510825.1 Stenotrophomonas sp. | reverse complement strand
AGTGAACGCCGAAGTTGCCGCCGACGCCTCGCTGCCGCGCCGGCAGTGGCTGCAGAAGATCCGCGAGCGCCGCGACAACGGCCAGCGCGATCTGGCCCGTGCCAGCCTGGAGCGCTACCTGCAGCTGTATCCCGAAGCGCGCCTGCCCAAGGACCTGCGCCCGCTGCTGGACGAC
>DOKO01000416.1:418-2284 GCA_003510825.1 Stenotrophomonas sp. | reverse complement strand
CTGGACATCAAGCACAGCCGCTTCACCGCCCACGCCGCGCCCATCGACAGCGGCGCGGGTGCACTGGCGTTCCTGCAACAGGTGGCTGTGGCCGATGCCACCCACAACTGCTGGGCCTACCGGCATGGGCAGGACTACCGCTCCAGCGATGATGGCGAACCGGCCGGCACCGCCGGCCGGCCGATCCTGGCGGCCATCGATGGCCAGGGCTTCGACCGCGTCGTGGTGGTGGTGACCCGCTGGTATGGCGGCATCAAGCTGGGTGCCGGCGGCCTGGTGCGCGCCTACGGTGGCACTGCCGCCGAATGCCTGCGCACCGCGCCGCGCCTGCCGCTGGTGGCAATGGCGCGCCTGCGGCTGCTGGCCGGCTTCGAGGATCTGGGCACCCTGCACGCCGCCCTGCCCACCTTCGCTGCCGAGAAGCGCGATGAACAGTTCGATGCCAATGGTGTGCGCCTGCGGGTGGAATTGCCCGCCGACCAGGTCGACGCATTGAAAATCCGCCTGCGCGACGCCACCCGTGACCGTATCCGCATAGAAGATGACGACCAGGATGACTGACAAGGACGAGACGTCCGCTTCAACCCCGCCGCTGCGCCGCCTGGGCAGCCTGCGTACGCTGTGGCCGTTCGTGCGCCGCCACAGCGGGTTGTTCACCGCCTGGCTGCTGGCCCTGGCGGTCTCCTCGGCGGCCACGCTGAGCCTGCCGCCGGCGGTCAAGCAGATGATCGACCACGGCTTCAGCAGCGGCGGCCAGATCAACCGCGCCTTCGCCCTGCTGATGCTGGTGGCGGTGGTGATGGCGCTGGGCACGGCCGCGCGCTTCTACTTCGTGTCGCTGCTGGGCGAAAAGGTCGTCGCCGACCTGCGCAGCCAGCTGTACGCACACCTGATCCAGCTCGGCGCCGGTTTCCATGACCGCAGCCGCAGCGGCGAACTGGTTTCGCGCCTGACCGCCGATACCGAACTGCTGCGCAGCGTGGTCGGCTCGACCATGTCGGTGGCCCTGCGCAGCAGCGTGACCGTGGTCGGCAGCCTGGCCATGCTGTTCGTCACCAGCCCGCGCCTGGCGGCATGGTCGCTGCTGGGCATCCCGCTGGCGGTGCTGCCGATCATCATCGGCGCGCGCAAGCTGCGCGTGGTCGCCCGAAACAGCCAGGACCGCATCGCCGATGCCAACAGCCTGGCCAGCGAGACGCTGGGCGCCGTGCGCACCGTGCAGGCGCATGCCCGCGAGCCTTACGAGCGCGGTCGCTTCGACCATGCGCTCGGCGATGCCATCACCGCCGCGCGCCGTCGCATCGGTGCGCAGTCGCTGGTCACCGCCAGCGCCATCCTGCTGGTGTTCGGCGCCATCGTCGGCGTGCTCTGGCTGGGCGCGCACGATGTCATCGATGGCCGCCTGAGTGCCGGCACCCTTGGCCAGTTCGTGCTGTACGCGCTGATCGGCGGCGGCTCGGTGGGCGCGCTGGCCGAAGTGTGGAATGAACTGCAGCGCGCTGCCGGCGGCATGGGCCGCATCGGCGAGCTGCTGCAGGAAGACATCGAGATCCGCGCACCCGCGCAGCCGCATGCGCTGCCGCAGCCGCTGCAGGGGCAGATCCAGTTCGACGACGTGGTGTTCCATTACCCGCAGCGGCCGGACCAGCCGGCGCTGGACCACTTCAGCCTGAACGTGCGTCCTGGCGAGACCGTGGCCCTGGTCGGCCCGTCCGGTGCGGGCAAGAGCACGGTGCTGTCGCTGCTGCTGCGCTTCCATGATCCGGCCAGCGGCCGCATCTGCGTGGACGGCCATGACGTGCGCGAGGTGGATCCGGCCGACCTGCGTGCGCAGCTTGCCCTGGTGCCGCAGCAGCCGACCCTGTT
>DOKO01000416.1:0-255 GCA_003510825.1 Stenotrophomonas sp. | reverse complement strand
GCCGCAGCAGCCGACCCTGTTCGCCACCAGTGCGCGCGACAACATCCGCTACGGCCGCCTGCAGGCCAGCGATGCCGAGGTGGAAGCCGCGGCGCGTGCGGCCGAAGCCGATGGCTTCCTGCGCGCCCTGCCGCAGGGCTACGACAGCGAGCTGGGCGAGCGCGGCGCGCGCCTGTCCGGCGGCCAGCAGCAGCGCGTGGCGATCGCCCGCGCCCTGCTGAAGGATTCGCCCATCCTGCTGCTGGACGAGGCCAC
>DOKO01000040.1:14273-14515 GCA_003510825.1 Stenotrophomonas sp. | reverse complement strand
CGGCGCCGGCCAGCAGCAGGCGCGAAGGGGCAGGGGAGGTCAGTCGGGTCATCATCTTCATTCGCGGGCCAGGGCCTCCACCGGGTCGAGCTGGGCGGCATTGCGTGCCGGCAGGAATCCAAACGCCACGCCAATCAGGGTCGAGCAGGCGAACGCGGCGATGATCGAGGCAGTGGAGAACACCACCTGGAAATTGCTGGAGAAGTGGCCGATCAGCGCGCCCAGCAGCAGGGCCAGGCCGA
>DOKO01000040.1:0-13952 GCA_003510825.1 Stenotrophomonas sp. | reverse complement strand
TCGATCAGGAACTGCTGGCGGATGTCGCTCTGCCGCGCACCCACGGCCATGCGCACGCCGATCTCACGGGTCCGCTCGGTCACCGACACCAGCATGATGTTCATCACGCCGATGCCGCCGACCAGCAGGGCGATGGCGGCGATGGCGCCGATCAGCAGGGTCATCGTGCGCGTGGTCTGCTCGATGGTCTCGCGGATCTCGGCGCTGTTGCTGAGGAAGAAATCCTCGGTGCCGTGGCGCAGGGTCAGCAGCCGGGTGATGGCCTCCTGCGCGGCGTCCATCGGTGTTTCATCGTTGACGCGCACGGTGATGCTGGAGACGTAGCTCTGCCCCAGCATGCGCGACATCACCGTGGTGTACGGCACGAACACGCCCAGGCTGGTGCTGCCACCGAAGCCGAAGCTCTGCTTCTTGGCCACGCCGACCACGCGCACCGGCACGTTGCCCAGCAGGATCACCTGGCCGATCGGGTCGCTGTCGGGGAAGAACTGGGTCTTCGTGTTCTCGTCGATCACCCCCACCTGCGCCAGGCCGCGGATCGCGTCGGTGTCGAAGAAGCTGCCGTCGAGCAGGGTCACGCCCTTCACCCGGAAGTACTGCTCGCCGACGCCGCTGATCTGCGCGGTGGCCGACTGGTTGCGGTAGCGCGCGGTCACCGAGGTCGACACGCTGGGCGTAGCGCTGTCCACGTAGCTCTGCTGCGACAGCGCGTCGGCATCGGTGGCCTTCAGCGTCTGCACGCGCGCCGAGCGCATGTCACCGAAGCCGCGGCCGGGGTAGACGTCGATCGTGTTGGTACCCAGCGCGCTGATGTTCTGCAGGATCTGCTGCTGCGAACCGTTGCCCAGCGCCACTACCGAGACCACCGAGGCGATGCCGATGATGATGCCGAGCATGGTCAGGAAGGTGCGCAGGCGGTGGGCGTTCATCGCCAGCAGCGCCATCCGGAACGCTTCGGTGAAGCGGTCCCGGGCCGCGCGCCAGCTGCTGCCGTGGGCGACGTCGGCGCTGGGCTGGCGCTGCGCACGGTAGCTGGGGGCCTTGGGATTGGCGCGGTCGGCGATGATCTCGCCGTCGCGGATCTCGATGATGCGCTGGGCGTGCTCGGCCACGCTCATATCGTGGGTGACGATGATGATGGTGTGGCCTTCGGCATGCAGCTCGCCGAGGATGGCCATCACTTCCTCACCTGATTTCGTGTCCAGCGCGCCGGTCGGTTCGTCGGCCAGGATCACCTCGCCGCCGTTCATCAGGGCGCGGGCGATCGACACGCGCTGCTGCTGGCCGCCGGACAGCTGGCCCGGCTTGTGGTGCATGCGGTCGTGCAGGCCCAGCCGCTGCAGCAGCTGCTCGGCGCGCGCGTTGCGGGTCGGCCCGGGGCTGCCGGCATACACCGCCGGCACTTCGACGTTGCCACGCGCATCGAGGTCGCCCAGCAGGTGGTAGCGCTGGAAGATGAAACCAAAATGCCCGCGGCGCAGCTCGGCCAGCTCGTCCGGCTCCATCTTTCCGGTTTCGCGGCCGGCCACCTGGTAGCTGCCGCGCGTCGGGCGGTCCAGGCAGCCGAGGATGTTCATCAGCGTCGATTTGCCCGAGCCGGACTGGCCGACGATGGCCACCATCTCACCGGCATGGATGTCCAGGTTGACGTCGCGCAGCACGGCGATGACATCCTCGCCGGCCGGGAATTCACGGCGCAGGTCACGCAGGCGCAGCAGGGGCGCCGTCGTGCTCATCGTCGTGGGCCCATGCCACCGGGCGGGCCCATGCGCATCGCGCCACTGCCGCGGTTGCCGGTGCCGCTGCTGGCTGCGGCCGCACCGCCTTCGCCGACCACCACGCGCTCGCCTTCCTTCAACCCGGACAGGATCTGCGCGGAGGCACCGTTGTTGATGCCGACCTTGACCTTGCGCGGCTGCGGCTGGCCCTGTTCGTTGACCACGCGCACCACGCGCTCGCCGTCACGCGTCTTCGGGCCCAGCGCCACGGCCGGCACCAGCAGCGCGCCCTTGGCCTGCTGCAGCAGCACCGAGACCTGTGCGGTCATGTCGATGCGCAGGGTGCCATCGGGGTTTTCCACGTCGAACAGCGCGTTGTAGTAGACCGCGCTGCTGGAACTGGAGCTGGACGAGCTGCTGGAACTGGACGAGCTTTCGTTGGCGATGGACGACGGCGCCGGATTGATCTGGCGCAGCGTGGCGTGGTACTTGCGGTCCGGGTCGCCCAGGGTGGTGAAGTACACCGGCATGCCGGCCTTGATCTTGACCACGTCGGCCTCGGAGACCTCGGCATTGACGGTGACCACGTCCAGGCGCGCCAGCATGACGATGGTCGGCGCGGTCTGGTTGGCGTTCACCGTGCGGCCTTCCTCGGCCACCACTGCGACCACGGTGCCGTCCATCGGCGCGGTGATGCGGGTGTAGGCGAGGTTGGCACGTGCGGTGCCCAGCTCGGTCTCGCGGCCCTTGATCTGCGCCTCGTACGACTGCAGCTGGGCACGGGCGGTCTTCAGCGTGGCCTCGGCGGCATCGTATTCCTGCCGCGAGGTCGCCTCGGCGGCCAGCATTTCCTTCTGCCGGGCGAAGTCCAGCTCGGCCTGGCGCAGGCTGGCCTGCTGCACGGCGCGCTGGGCGATCACCTGGTCCAGCGAGGCCTGCGCGTTGAGCACCTGGTTCTGCTGGGTGGTGGCGTCGATCTCGGCGATCAGGTCGCCTTCCTTCACCGTGTCGCCCAGCTGCACCTTCAGCGATTTGATCTGGCCCGAGGCCTGCGCACCGACGCTGACCAGCTTGTAGGCATCGATCACGCCGGTGGCTTCCACCGTCTGTTCGATGTCGCCGCGGCTTACCGGGCTGGTGGCCAGGGCCGGGGCGGCGGGCTTGCGCAGCAGCCACCAGGCGCACGCGGCAGCAATGACGACAAGCAGGACAATCACGATCAGACGACCCCGGCGGGTCGCGGGCAACAGGCGGGAGATCACGTGCGGACTTCACTCGGGCAGGCCGCCGCAGCGGCATTGGTGGGCATTGTGAAGATCGGGCGCTGGCGGGCTCAATCCTCGGGGTGTGTCTGTATGTAACACTGTCGGCCGAAACGCGTAACTGCAGGTATCCGGCCCCGGCGTGGATACAGTGGTACGCACTGGACAGGATGCGGTTCAGCTCCCGACACGGGAAAATCGCGACATGGAGACTGAAAACCCGATGCATCGCCTGTTGATCGTCGACGACGACAATGACATCCGCACCCTGCTGGCCGAACAGCTCGGCCGCGCCGGTTACCTGGTCAGCACCGCGGCCGATGGCACCAGCATGCGCCAGCTGCTGGAGCGCGAGCACGTGGACCTGATCGTGCTCGACCTCAACCTGCCGCGCGAGGATGGCCTGACCCTGTGCCGCGACCTGCGTGCGCGCTCGAACACGCCGGTGATCATGCTCACCGCGCGTGCCGAGCCGATCGACCGCGTGCTGGGCCTGGAGATGGGCGCCGACGATTACCTGGCCAAGCCGTTCGAGCCGCGCGAGCTGCTGGCGCGCATCCGCAACGTGCTGCGCCGGACCGAGGCGCTGCCGGCCAACCTGGAGCCGCTGGCGGTGCGCCGCGCGCGCTTCTCGCGCTGGATCTTCGATCTGGAACACCGCCACCTGGTCGACCCCGATGGCCGCGTGGTGGTGCTGTCCGGCGCCGAGTTCCGCCTGCTGCGGGTGTTCATCGCGCACGCCAACAAGGTGCTCTCGCGCGAGCAGCTGGTCGCGCTCAGCAGCGGCCGCAACTACGAGGCGCAGGACCGCGCGATCGACCTGCAGGTCAGCCGGCTGCGCAACAAGCTGGCCGACGATGGCGGGCCCGATGGCCTGATCAAGACCGTGCGCAATGAAGGCTATGTACTGGCCTCGGCCGTCAACCTGGAATAAGCCGTGATGAAGCGCCTGCGCCACTTCCTGTCCTCGATGGTGGGGCGGCTGTTCGTGATCCTGCTGCTGGGCATGTCGGTGGCCGCGATCGGCGCGACCATGCTGGCCACGTCCAAGCGCCAGCAGGAATTCGAGCGGCAGAACCTCAACCGCATCGCCGACCGCCTGCAGGGCTACGTCAACCTGCTCGACGGCAACCCGGAACTGCGTGACCGCCTGCTGGAAATGGGCGGGCCGAGCGTGCGCGCACTGCAGCCCGGCGCACGCCTGGGCCGCGTCGATACGGCGCTGATGGAAGTGCTCGATGACCGCCCCGGACCGGTGGCGCGCGCCCATGTGCACTTCACCTCGTTCCGTTCGTGCATCCCCAAGCTGCAGGAACTGCTGCCGCCGCCACCGCCGGGCCACCGGCGCCCGCCGCGCGAACGCGATCCATCCTTCATCCCGCCCAAGTGCCGGGCCGTGGACGTGGTCCTCAGCGATGGCACCTCGCTGAAGCTGGCGCTGGATTCGCCGGCGGTGGCGCACAACGGCGTGCTGGCCGTCGACCCGCTGTTCCTGACCCTGTTGGTGCTGGCGATCGCCGTGCTGGCCTACATCGTCTCGCGCATGGCCAGCGCGCCGCTGCAGGAACTGGCCTCGGCCGCCGAGGAACTGGGCGACGACCTGCAGCGCGACCCGCTGCCGCTGCGCGGCCCGCGCGAAGTGCAGCGCGCCGCCGAAGCCTTCAATGCCATGCAGCAGCGGCTGCAGCGGCACCTGGCCGAACGCACGCAGATGCTGGCGGCGATCACCCACGACCTGCAGACGCCGCTGACCCGGCTGCGCCTGCGCCTGGAGAACGTGACCGACGAGATCCTGCGCGAGCGCCTGATCGGCGACCTGGCGGCGATGCAGGCCCTGGTGCGCGAAGGCCTGGAACTGGCCCGCAGTGCCGAGAGCGCCGAACAGCGCGCGGCCCTCGACCTGGATTCGCTGCTGGAAAGCATCGTCGAGGACACCGCCGAGGCCGGCGCGGACGTGGCCTTCGAAGGCGCCAGTGGCGCAGTGCTGATGCTGCGGCCGCTGGCCATGCACCGCCTGTTCTCCAACCTGGTGGACAACGCGGTGATGTATGCCGAGCGCGTGCGGGTGCGGGTGGACCGCAGCGGCGGTGGCATCACCGTGGTGGTGGCCGACGATGGCCCGGGGCTGGCCGATGACCAGCTCGAAGCGGTGTTCGATCCCTTCGTGCGGGTGGAAACCTCGCGCTCGCGTCAGACCGGCGGCGCCGGCCTGGGCCTGACCATCGCCCGCGCGCTGGCCGAGAAGGATGGCGCCCGGCTGTGGCTGCGCAACCGCCCCGAGGGCGGGCTGGAAGCGGTGGTGCAGTGGCCGGCGGGCAGCCCGGTGGCCGGGCGCTGAGTCGGGCGTCCGGATAGTTGGGGTCAGAGCCCTCTGCGTGCGCAGAGGGATCCGACCCGGGTCGGATCCCTTCCGCCGCAGGCGTAAGGGCTCTGACCCGGCCTCAGGCCCCGGCTTTCACGCCGCGGTGACGCCGAGGGGGGTGTTTGGCCTATCATTCGCCCCATCTCCCCACAGTTCCCGCGATGAGCCAGCCTGTTCACACCGGCGCGCGGCCCCGTGCCGCCCGGCTGTTCCTGTTCCTGCCTGTTGCCCTGCGTGGCAACCGCACCTGGCCGCTGCCGTTGCAGTAATGGGCGGTCAGGGGGCTGGCAGGCGCCTGGCGGGGCGCCACCCGGAACACCACATCGGTCGCCTGTTGCGGCTCGGTGTGCTGTGGCTGTTGCTGCTGCTGGCGTCGCCGCTGGCGGCCCAGACCGTCGCGCCGCCGCTGCGCGACTACGCCATCGACGTGTGGACCTCGCGCAACGGCCTGCCGCACAACTCGCTGCGTGACATCGCCCAGACCCCCGAAGGCCATCTGTGGTTCGCCACCTGGGAAGGCCTGGTGCGTTATAACGGCCTGGATTTCACCGTGTTCGACCGCAGCACGCGGCCGGGCCTGCGCGACAACGGCATCGGCGCGCTGCTGGTGGACCGCCAGGGCGGGCTGTGGATCAGTGATTCGCGCGGCAACGTGACCTACCGCAGCAACGCCGGCCAGTGGCGGGTCTGGGAACACCAGGCCAACACCCCGGAAGTGCTGATCCAGTCGATGCAGATGGACAGCCAGGGGCGCCTGTGGCTGCTGTACGAAGGCAAGGGCATCGGCTACCTGACCCCGGAAACCGGCATTGTCTACCAGCCGCCGCCGCCGGACCTGCCGCTGGCGATGAGCTTCACCAAGCTGGTGGTCGACGCCCAGGACCGGGTCTGGATCGGTACCCTCGATGGCCTGGTGCTGCGCGACAACGATGGCGAGCTCAAGCGCGCGCCGGCCGAGTGGGGCGTGGACAAGGGCCTGACCTGGCCCTATCGCGCCCCCGATGGCGCGTTGTGGATCGTGGCCGGCGAGCGCCTGTACCGGGTCGAGGATGACCGCCTGGTGCTGGTGCACAGCCTGCCCGGCCAGCTGCACATGACCGCGATGCTGCAGGACCGCCACGGCGACATCTGGCTGGGCACCGAGAACCAGGGCCTGCTGCGCATCTCCAGCCACGGCCTGGAGCGCCTGCCGGCCGGCCTGAACCTGCCCGGCGGCCGCGTGGTGAGCCTGCGCGAGGACGCCGAGGGCAGCATCTGGGTCGGCGCCAACGGCGGCCTGTATCGCCTGCGCGAAACGCTGTTCAGCAGCTACACCGAGCGCGATGGCCTGAGCGGTGACTACGTGCGCACCGTGTTCGAGGACCGCGACCGCCGGTTGTGGGTGGGCAGTGCCAGCGGCCTGGACCAGCAGACCGCCGACGGCCGCTTCCGGCCGATGTCGCTGCACAACCGGGGTGGCAAGGCGGCGTCGGTCCTCAGCCTGGCCCAAGGCCCTGAGGGCGACCTCTGGGTGGGTACCTTCGGCGACGGCGTCTACCGCCTGCACGCCGATGGCAGCCTGCGCCACAACTACGATGCGGCCGATGGCATGCCGGGCGGCAACATCCGCGCGATCAGCGTCGATCCGTCCGGCGTGGTCTGGGCCGGCACGCAGAAGGGCGTGGTGCGCATCGATGGCGACCGCGTGCGGGTGGCGAACACGCCGGGCATGCCCACCGGCCTGATCACCGCGCTGGAACACGACCACCAGGGCAACCTGTGGATCGGCACCATCGAGGGCATCCGCGTGCTGCGCGGCGACCATGTGCAGTCCATCGACCTGGCACCGATGGGCGGCGGCCGCAGTGTGTTCGGTTTCCACCAGATCGGCGAAGCGATGTGGATCAGCAGCGACCGTGGCCTGTACCGCTGGTACAAGAACCGGCTCTCGCGGGTCGGCCTGGAACAGGGCATGCCGGTCGATGCGGTGTTCCAGCTGGTGCCCGACCGGCTGGGCAATGTGTGGATCAGCAGCAACCGCGGCGTGCTGCGCACCGACATGGCAACCTTGAACGCGGTGGCTGACGGCCGCGCACCGCGGGTGACGGTGGAGCGCTACAACGAGATCGACGGAATGGCCAACGCCCAGGCCAACGGCAGCTCGGCGCCTTCGGCGATCCTGCGCCAGGACGGCACCTTCTGGGTGGTCACCGCCGGTGGCCTGAGCACGGTGGACCCGCAGCGCCTGCAGCGCTTCCGCGAACGCCCGGCGCCGCCAGCGGCGATCGAGAACGTGCAGGTCGATGGCGCGCAGGTGCATTGGGAAGGGCCCGAGCGCAACCTGATTCCCGGCGGGCGCCGGTTGGCGGTGAGCTTCGTCGGCCTCAGCTACCTGATGTCCGACCGCATCCGTTACCGCACCCGGCTGGAAGGCCTGGACGCCGGCTGGGTCGAGCGTGGCCCGCAGCGCAGCGTCGAGTTCGTCGGCCTGCCGCCGGGCGATTACACCCTGCACGTGGCGGCCTCGCACCCGGGCGGTGCCTGGGGCCAGCAGGAAGCGGTATGGAGTTTCACCGTGCAACCGTTCTGGTGGCAGCGGCACAGCGTGCAGGCGCTGATCGGCCTGCTGCTGCTGGGCGCGCTGGTGGCGCTGTACCGGTTCCTGCTGCAGCAGTTGAAGGCCAACAACCTGCGCCTGGCGCGCCGGGTGGATGAAGCCACCTTCGACCTGCAGGCGCAGACCGTGCACCTGCAGGCGCTGAACCAGGAAAAGACCGAGCTGGCCGAGCGCCTGGCGCGGCAGGCCGAGGCGTTCGAGCGGCAGGCCCGCGAGGATGCGCTGACCGGCCTGGCCAACCGCCGCGGCTTCGACGAGACGCTGGCGCGCGACTTCGCCCGCTCGCAGCGCAGCGGCCACCCGCTGAGCCTGGTGGTGCTGGACATCGATCACTTCAAGGACGTCAACGACACCTACAGCCACAGCATCGGCGACCTGGTGCTGAAGGAAGTGGCTGAAGTGATTGCTGCGGCGTGCCGCGATTCGGACCTGCCGGCGCGTACCGGTGGCGAGGAGTTCGCGCTGCTGCTCAACGACACGCGCCTGGAAGAAGCGGCGCAGGTCTGCGCGCGCCTGCGCGGCCTGTTCCATGACCATCCGGACTGGGCCGGGGTGAAGGGCCTGCGGGTGACCTTCAGCGCGGGCCTGGTGGAACTGGCCAACGACGACCGCACCCCGGCGCTGCTGTACCAGCGTGCCGACCGCGCGCTGTACCGCGCCAAGAGCGACGGCCGCGACCGCACCAGCATCGGGTGATGCCTCATCCACGCATGGCGCGGCTAAGCCCCCAGGGATGGGTTCACGGCGTCCCCCGCGAATCCATCCTGCCCGGCCTCAACCGGGATATCTGTCCCGCCACGAGGGGCGTCGCCGTTGGCTGTTTATCGCGGCCAGGCGTTGGCGATCGTGCAGAACAACCGCGCCGTCTGCTCGGTGTCGTACACCGCGCTGTGCGCCTCGTTCGCATCCCAGCCCAGCCCTGCGGCATTGGCCGCACGCGCCAGCACCGTCTGCCCATAGGCGATACCGGCCAGGGTGACCGTGTCGAACACGCTGAAGGGATGGAACGGGTTGCGCTTGTGGCCGGTGCGGGCCACGGCGGCATTGACGAAGCCCAGATCGAAATGGGCGTTGTGCCCGACCAGGATCGCGCGCTGGCAGCCGTACTTCTTCATCGCGGCGCGGACCGGAGTGAAGACGTGGTCCAGTGCGGCCTTCTCTTCCTTCGCCAGCCGGAACGGATGGTCGAGGATGATGCCGGTCACTTCCAGCGACTTCGGGTCGATCTCCAGCCCTTCGGCGGGGACGACGTGGGCGCTGGCGGTCTGGCCGGGGTAGAGCAGGCCGTTCTCGTCCATCTCGATCGGCACGGCGGCGATTTCCAGCAGCGCGTTGCGCTGGCTGTCGAAGCCGCCGGTTTCCACGTCAACCACCACCGGCAGGAAGCCGCGGAAGCGTTGCGACATCGCGCGCTGCGCCATCGGAACTACGGAAACAGGGGCGGCGTCAGCTGCGGGGGTGGGGTCAGTCATGCGCGGATTCTAGCAGAGCGTCCCTGAGCGCCCGGCCACGCATCGCATGGCCGGGACGCCGTGCACGGGTCAGCGGTGTGCCAGCACCACGTCGGCGATGACGCCGGTGGCCACGGCAATCAGCACGTAGCGGCCGTCGACCTTGCGCCATTCCTGGCCGCGGGCCGGGGCGTGCAGGCCATGGTGGCGGTAATCGCGGACCTGTTCGCCGCGGTGGTCACGGGCGAGCTTGTGGCCGCGACGGGGCGGATCGCGACGGTCGTCGTGGTGATCCTTGTGACCGTGGTGGTCGTCGCGCCCACCGGCGCCATAGGGAGCGGCCATCGCGGGCGAGACGGCGGTGGCCAGCAGGGCCAGCGAAAGGGTGGCGGCAATCAGGCGCTTCATGGGGCAACTCCGGGGGAAGGACGTGGTCATCGAGGCCACGGATCCAGCATCGGATTTTTTTGATGAATAGGCGATTAAATCGGCCTTTTGCGCGGTTTCGGTGCGTATCGGCGTGTAACGGGGCGGCGCGGTTGCCGGGCCGACGCGGTTACCAGGGCGCGGTGGTCCGGCCGGCCACCCACGCGTCCACGCTCAGGCGCCCGGCGCCGTTGAACAGCAGCGGCAGCAGCATCGCCATGAACAGCACCGGCAGCTTGAAGTTGCCGAACCCCTGGTCGCTGATTGCATAGCCCATCGCCAGATCACCCAGCGAATCCCAGTGCATCGGCCAGTGCACGGCATAGGTGGCCACCACGGTCAGCACCAGCAGGCTCGCTGCGGCGAAGCGGGTGCCGAGGCCGAACAGCAGGCAGGCCGCGCCGGCCAGCTCGAACCAGGTCGCCAGCTGCCAGTTCACGCCGGCGGGCAGCAGGTCGAACGGGAACGGGAACGCCCCCTGCAGTTCGGCAAACCAGTTCTCGCCCAGCAGCTTCTCGCGGCCGGACTCGAAATACTCCCAGGCCAGCAGCAGGCGCAGGCCCAGCGGCGCCAACCACGGGCCGCAGCGATCCAGCTGGCCGCGCACGGCGGCCAGGGGCAGGGTGTTCATTACGGGGAACTCCTCGTTGGGGGGGGTATCAGGCCACGGCGGGCAGCGGGCCGATCACACCGGCCTGCAGGAACTGCTGCAGCAGCGCGGTGCCGGGTTCGATCAACGCATCGGCGTCGAGCTGGTGCAGGGTGGCCAGCTGCTGCAGCTGCTGCCCACCGGTGGTGCCAGGCGCCTCGTCGATCAGGATCAGCAGGTGCGCGGCCAACGGGCTGAGCTGGGCGAAGCGCACCACGCCATCGGGATCGCGGCGGACCAGCAGACCGGTCGGTTCGCCCGGAGGGACGGCCGGTGCGTCATCGGCGCCGAGGCGGTGGACCGGCCATGCGTACAGCAACGGCCAGGCCAGCGGTGAACAGCGCAGCGGTTCCTGCAGCGGGTCGATGCCCGGGGCCGGCGGCAATGGCTCGGCCGCACGCTGGTACAGATCGGTTTCCACCCACTCGTAGTGGGCCAGCTCGGCCAGCGCCGGGTGCGGCAGCTCGGGCTGTGCCTGCAGCCAGTGCACGAACTCGGCCGCCACCGCGGTGAACAGCGGCGTGCGTGCGCGGTGGTGGGCGAAGTAGTGGCGGACCAGCTCGGCCCAGGCCGCTTCGCCGAGCAGGCGCACGCAGACCGGGAAACTGTTGCCGAGCAGGCCCAGCAGGTTGTTGGACAGCAGCCGCTGGTAGACCGCTACCCGCCGCGGGTCGAGGTCGGCCGGGGCGGGCACCTGCTGCGGGTCGCGCAGGTGCGCGGTGAATGCATGCTGCTGCGCGCGCAGGCGCTCGGGCGCGTCAGCCATGGGCGACCTCGCGCGGTGTGCCCTGCAGCCGGCGGATGGTGCGCAGTTCGCCCTGCAGCTCGGCGTAAGGCGGGAAGTTGAAGTCGCGTTCCAGCAGGGTGGGGCGCGGCCCGAAGCGGGCGTAGCTGCGCTCCAGCAGCGCCCACACCGGGTCGATCACCGCACTGCCGTGGGTATCGATCTTCAGGTCGGGCGCCTCGTCCAGGTGGCCGGCCACGTGCAGGCAGACGATGCGCTGCGCGGGCAGCCCGGCGATGAAGGCGTCGGCATCGTAGCCATGGTTGCAGGCGTTGACGTACACATTGTTGACGTCCAGCAGCAGGTCGCAGTCGGCCTCGGCCAGCACCGCGTTCGTGAAGGCCAGTTCGTCCATGGCCGGCTGCGGGGCGAGGTAGTAGGACACGTTCTCCACCGCGATGCGGCGGCCCAGCAGGTCCTGCACGCGGGCGATGCGCGCGGCGGTATGGCGCACGGCTTCGTCGGTGAAGGGAATCGGCAGCAGGTCGTACAGCTGGCCGTCGTCGCTGCAGTAACTCAGGTGCTCGCTGTACAGCCGCACGCGGTGGTGCTCGAGGAAACGGCCGACCTGCTGCAGCAGCTGGGTATCCAGGGGGGCGCTGCCACCGAGCGACAGCGACAGGCCATGGCAGCTCAAGGGGTGGCGCCGGGCCAGTTCGTCCAGGGCATCGCCGGCCGGGCCGCCGACGTTGATCCAGTTCTCCGGCGCGCATTCCAGGAAATCGAAGTCTCCGGCCGGGGCGTCGTGCAGGTCCTGCAGCAGCGCACGCCGCAGGCCCAACCCGACGGCCGCCGCAGGCAGCGGCAGCCGTGGGTGGACGACGCTGGCGGCAGCGTCAGTGCTTGGCACCGCACTTGCCTTCGCCGCACTTGCCTTCGGCGGCCTTCTTGTCGCCGGCGGTCTTGGCCTTGGCATCGGCGCCCGCGCCGGCCTTGGCCTTGCCCTTGTCGGCGCCACACTTGCCTTCGGCGCTCTTGCCGTCGGCACCGCACTTGCCCTCGGCATGCTTGGCGGCATCACCAGCCTTGCTGTCGGCGGCCTTTGCATCACCCGCCTTGGCGGCCTGGCCGGCCACCAGGTAGCCCTGGGCGAGGTCGGTCATGCTCAGGGCCGAAGCACTGGCAGTCACGCCCAGGCCTGCGGCCAGTGCGGTGGCGGTCAGCAGGGAGAGGGTCTTGCTGGAACTGCTCATCGGTCGTACTCCTTGGGTGGTGGGCAGGCGCCCGGGGTGAAACGATGATGCTGCGATCGTACTCAAGGAATCCTCGCCGAGACCTCAATTTTTCGTGAGGGTTGCCGCAGGCGGATCGCGCGCAAACAAAAAGGCCCCTGTCATGCCGACAGGGGCCCCCGGAAGCGTTTCCGCTGTTGCAGCGCAGTATCAGACGTGGTCGGTGCTCGACGTCTCGTCGCGCTTCTCGCGCGGCGGCAGCGGCTGCTCACCGTGCACCAGGAACCACACGTTCTCGGCGATGTTGGTGGCGTGGTCGCCCACGCGCTCCAGGTTCTTGGCCATGAACAGCAGGTGGGTGCACGGGGTGATGTTGCGCGGGTCTTCCATCATGTAGGTCAGCAGCTCGCGGAACAGCGCGGTGTACTGCGCGTCCAGGCGGGCGTCGTCCTGGCGCAGGGCGATGGCGGCCTCGGCGTCGTTGTCGCGGTAGGCGGCGATGGCGCGGCGCACCTGCTGGGCGGCCAGGCGGCCGAGGGCGCGCAGGCCCTGGATCTGCGGCAGCGGCGGCACCTTGCCCAGCGCGATCGAACGCTTGGCCACGTTCGCGGCGTAGTCACCGATGCGTTCGATGTCGGCCGGGATGCGCAGGCCGGCCAGGATCTCGCGCAGGTCGCGGGCCATCGGGCCACGCAGGGCCAGGCGCATCACGTCGTGGCTGATCTGCTGCTCCAGCTGGTCGATCGCTTCATCGTTGGCGATGATGCGGTGGGCGGCGTTCTCGTCGCGCTTCTCGATGACGTCCATGGACGCCTCCAGCTGGGCGACGGCCATCTCGCCCATGCGCACGATTTCGGCCACCAGGCGCTGCTGCTCTTCGTCGTAGCTCTTGACGATGTGGTCGTTGGGAAGATTCATGGTCTGCAATCCGGGTAGAGCCAGGCCGCGCCTGGCTGGGACATGTGGCGAAAGGACCGCACCGATCAGCCGAAGCGACCGGTGATGTAGTCCTCGGTCTGCCGCTGCGAGGGCTGCGAGAAGATCACTTCGGTACGGTCGTGCTCGATCAGGTCGCCCAGGTACATGAAGGCGGTGTAGTCGGACACGCGCGCAGCCTGCTGCATGTTGTGGGTGACGATGACGATGGTGTACTCGTGCTTGAGCTCTTCCACCAGCTGCTCGATGCGGCTGGTCGAGATCGGGTCCAGCGCCGAGGTCGGCTCGTCCAGCAGCAGCACCGACGGGCGCAGGGCCACGGCACGGGCGATGCACAGACGCTGCTGCTGGCCACCGGACAAGCCCAGCGCGCTCTGGTTGAGCTTGTCCTTCACTTCGTCCCACAGCGCGCCCTGGCGCAGCGCCTGCTCGACGCGGTCGGCCATGTCGGCCTTGCTCAGCTTCTCGTGGTGGCGGATGCCGTAGGCCACGTTCTCGAAGATGGTCATCGGGAACGGCACCGGCTTCTGGAACACCATGCCGACCTTGCTGCGCAGGCGGTTCATCGGGTACTTCGGCGAGAGGATGTTCTCGCC
>DOKO01000138.1 GCA_003510825.1 Stenotrophomonas sp. | reverse complement strand
ACCGATGACCAGGGCTGGCGCATGGAGATCAAGCGCTACCCGAAGCTGACCGAGGTCGGCAGCTGCCGCCTGCCGGCCGGCGATGGTGGCATCGATCCGGTGACGAAGCAGGAATACCCGTACTGCGGTTTTTACACCCAGGACCAGATCCGTGAAGTGATCGCCTATGCAGCCAAGCTGCACATCCAGGTGATCCCGGAAATCGACGTGCCCGGCCACGCCACGGCCGCGATCGCCGCCTACCCGGAACTGGGCTCGATCAGCACGCCGCTGAAGCCGATCAGCGAATGGGGCGTGTTCCCCAACCTGTTCAACGTCGAGGACGGCACCGTCACCTTCCTGGAGAACGTGCTGGAGGAAGTGATCCAGCTGTTCCCGGCGAAGTACGTGCACGTGGGTGGCGACGAAGCGGTCAAGGACCAGTGGATCGCCTCGAAGCAGGTGCAGAAGCGCATGCGCGAGCTGGGCATCAAGGATGAGATGGCCATGCAGAGCCACATCATCAAGCGCCTGGAAACCTTCCTGGAAGAGCACGACCGCCGCTTGATCGGCTGGGACGAGATCCTCGAAGGCGGCCTGCCGCCGCAGGCCACGGTGATGTCCTGGCGCGGCACCGAAGGCGGCCTGGCCGCGGCCAGCAGTGGCCATGACGTGGTGATGTCGCCGGTCAGCCACCTGTACCTGGACTACCTGCAGACCGGTTCGCCGAACGAGCCGCCGGGTCGCCCGGCCCAGGTCAACCTGGCCAAGCTGTACAACTTCGAGCCGGTGCCGGCCGAGCTGGCCGCCGACAAGCGCGGGCACATCCTTGGCCTGCAGGCCAACATGTTCACCGAGCACACCCGCACCTACGCACGCCTGCAGCACAACCTGTTCCCGCGCCTTGCCGCGGTGGCCGAGACTGGCTGGAGCGCGCCGGAGCATCGCGACTTCCGCGATTTCCTCGCTCGCCTGCCGGCGCAGCTGCAGCGCTACCGCGCCTGGGGCCTGGCCTATGCACAGACCCCGTTCGAAGTGGGCGTGGGCCATACCGACGACCGCGCCGCGAACACGGTGACGGTGTCGCTGGCCAATCCGCTGGGCTATGAAGTGCGCTACAGCACCGACGGTACGCCGGTGACCGCCAGCTCGCCGCTGTACCAGCAGCCGCTGACCCAGCCGCTGCCGGCCACCGTGCAGGCCGCAGCGTTCTTCCAGGGCCAGCCGCTGGCAGCGGCACCGACCGTGGCGTCCTACACCGCGCAGTCGCTGCTCAGCCGCCACAGCCAGGAGCTGCGCAGCTGCGTGGGCGAGAAGGGCCTGGTGCTGCGCCTGGAAGACGATGGCCCGCGCGAAGGTGCGCGCACGGTGTTCACCGTGGACATCTTCCAGCCGTGCTGGCGCTGGCCGGCCGCGCAGCTCGATGGCATCGGCAGCGTGGAAGTACGTGCCGGGCGCATTCCGTACTACTTCCAGCTGGCCCATGACGAGCCGGCACGCAAGTTCGAGAAGGCCAAGGGCCACAACGGCGAAATGCTGATCCGCCGTGGCGATTGCACCGGCAAGGTCGTGGCCCAGGTGCCGCTGCCGGCCAGCACCGATGCCGATGGCTTCGTCACCCTGCGCGCAGCGCTGCCGAAGGGCGTATCGGGTACGGACGATCTGTGCATCAACTTCACCGGCGATACGCGCCCGGCGATGTGGGTGCTGGATGAGGTGACGCTGCAGAAGTGATGCGGGGCATGGCCCGGGGTCGGATCCCTTTCCGCAGGAAAGGGCTCTGACCCCGAGCGCTGTTGCCTCAACCGCGCCAGCGCAGCAGGATGTCGCGCAGCGGGGTCAAGGCGGTCGCCAGGCCCGACAGCACGCCGACCGTATTGGCCAGCGCATCCATCGGGTCGGCACTGCGGTTGCTGGTCAGCGCGCCCTGCGCGAACTCGATGCCCACGCCCATCAGCACCAGGCCCACGCCCGCCCACAACAGCGGCGTGCCGCGGCGGAACAGCTGCACCGCGCTGCCGGACAGGATGAAATAGGCCAGGAAGTGCTCGACCTTGTCGCCGTTCTCCGGCAGGTCGATCGGCGGCGGCGGGATCAGGCAGACCACGATCACCACCAGCACCGCCAGCAGCCACAGCGCGGTCCACAGCCGCGGCCGACGCAGCGGCTTGATCACCGGCAACGCAGCACTCACAGGCGCCAGCTCAGGTCACCCAGCTCGAAGGCCGGTTCGAAATCCACCTCGCGCTGCAGGCCGATCACCTGGAAGCGTTCGCCCATCTCGGTCGGCAGGGTCAGCTTCTTCACCTGGTCGCGCAGCTGGATGCGGCCCACTTCATCGGTGCGCTCTTCGGCCAGCACCAGCACCTGGTCCAGGCCATTGCCGAGCAGGAAACTGGACTGGCTGCAGTAACCGGCCAGCTCGAAGCCACCGTGCAGGCCAGCCTCGGCCATGGCGGTGAAATCCACCGACGCGGTGATGTCCTGCAGGCCCGGCCAGCGGTACACCTCGTTGTGCACGTGGTGGCGGTAGAACGCACGCACGGTGCCGTCGTCGCGGTCGTGCTGGTAGAACTCGCCACGGTTGTAGCCGTAATCGACGAACAGCATCGCGCCACGCTGCAGGCCACCGGCCACCGCCTGCAGCCAGTACGGCAGCTGCGGCAGCACTTCGGAGCGGTAGCCATCGGCGAAGGGCTTTTCCAGGTAGCGCTCGAGGTGGCGCACCGCGCCGTTGAGCAGCACATCGGCCGGCTGCGCACCGCGCATGAAGTTGCCATCACCATCCAGCTCGACGGTTTCCTCATAGACCTCGCCGTCCTTGATCAGGAAGCGCGGGGTCGGCAGCGCGTCGATCACCTCGTTGGCGAACACCACGCCGTCCCAGTCGTCATCGAACGGGC
>DOKO01000134.1:3036-3634 GCA_003510825.1 Stenotrophomonas sp. | reverse complement strand
GGCGACCGGCGCGGCCGGGGCTTCCTCGACCGGGGCAGCGGACGGGAACGCCGCCGCCAGCTCGTCAGCGGAGTAATGCTGGGTCTTGGGCGCGTCCGGCGTGGCGGCGTCCTGGGGCTTCTTGCGGCGGAAAAAACTGAGCATTGGCAAAAGGCGCTGAAATCAGAGGGATATGCTACCACTCGAGCCTGTCGGCCCGATGTGGACTCAAGATTGCGCAGGTGCGGCCGTTAACCGGTCCGAGGGGCTGCGCAGGGTGGCCCGGAGACCGCCGATGAACGTGATGGAGACTGCGCTGTCCGGCATGCGTGCGGCCCAGCAGGGCGTGCAGGTGGCCGCACACAACGTGGCCAACCTCGCCACCCCGGACGCGCAGCGCCTGCAGTTGCAGCGCAGCCCGGTGGAGCAGGGCGGGGTGGAAACCACCGTCAGTGCCGCCGATCCGGACCCGACAGCGCCACTGGGCGACCTGCTGGCGGCCAGGGCCGAAGTAGTGGCGTTTGCCGCCAACGCTACGGTGATCCGCCGGCAGGACCAGATGCTGGGCTCGCTGCTGGACCGGACCGCCTGAGGCGACCGCTCTGGTAGGTGTCAACCT